>JBEQAC010000243.1:0-5097 GCA_041640535.1 Bacillaceae bacterium | reverse complement strand
AATAATCATGAGAGAATCATCAGGAAGGATATAAAAAACTTTGTACGTACAAATGAAAAAGTGCTGGAATATTTGTACGTACAAATGTATAATGGCAATAAGATGTATTTTTGTTAAGGAGTTGATAGACTTGCTTGAAAAATTAAAACAGTCAGTGTTAGAAGCAAATTTAGCTTTACCAAAATACAAAATGGTGACGTTTACATGGGGGAACGTTAGTGGTATTGATCGTGATAGTGGTTTGGTTGTAATCAAGCCTAGTGGTGTTGAGTACGATGATATGAAACTAGAGGATATGGTTGTTGTAGATTTAGATGGGAATAAAGTAGAAGGTAACTTAAAGCCTTCATCAGATACTCCTACTCATCTAGCTCTATATAGAGCATTTCCGACAATTGGTGGAATTGTACATACCCATTCTCCATGGGCAACAAGCTGGGCACAAGCTGGTAGATCCATCCCAGCTCTAGGAACGACTCATGCAGATTATTTCTATGGTGAAATTCCATGTACTAGAAATATGACAAATGAAGAAATTCAAGGGGCATATGAACTTGAGACAGGAAATGTCATTATAGAGACATTCCGTGAGTTAAATCCTCTTTATATGCCTGGGGTGTTAGTAAATGGCCATGCTCCATTTGCTTGGGGAAAAGATCCAGACAATGCCGTTCATAATGCAGTGGTTCTAGAAGAGGTGGCCAAAATGGCTTCTGAAACTTATAAATTAAACCCGAATGTTGAACCAATTAGCCAATCACTATTAGATAAGCACTTTTTACGCAAACATGGTGCAAATGCTTATTATGGCCAAGGAAGTTAAGGTTGGAATAATTACTTTTCAATGGATGATTGCAAGGGTTTTGCAAATATTTGGCAAATACTAAATAACGCAATAATTATTTTTACGTTAGGAAATAAACAAACTATTAAAATATAGATATTAGGAGGCAATACTATGTTAAAAACAAAAGCTTATGAATTTTGGTTTGTTACTGGAAGTCAGCACTTATATGGACCTGAAACTTTAGATGAAGTTAATGATCATTCATCGATTATTACTGCAGGTTTAAATAAAAACGAAGCAATTGGTTCTACTGTTGTATTTAAGCCAGTTGTTACAACTTCTGAAGAAATTCGTAAATTAGTAATTGAAGCAAATAGTGATGAAAATTGTGCGGGTATTATTACTTGGATGCACACATTCTCTCCAGCAAAAATGTGGATTGCAGGATTAACACAATTACAAAAACCATTACTACATTTACATACTCAATTCAATCGTGATATCCCTTGGGATACAATCGATATGGATTTTATGAACACAAACCAATCTGCACATGGTGACAGAGAATATGGATTCATGGGTTCACGCTTAGGAATTGCACGTAAAGTAGTTGTTGGATATTGGGAAGATCAAAATGTATTAAACTCTATTGGCAGCTGGATGCGTACAGCAGTTGCCGTTCGTGAAAGCTTCTCATTAAAGATTGCTCGTTTTGGCGATAACATGCGTGAAGTAGCTGTTACAGAAGGTGACAAAGTAGAAGCGCAAATTAAATTTGGTTGGTCAGTAAATGGGTACGGCATTGGAGATCTTGTTCAACGAATGAATGATGTTTCTGAAGCGGAAGTAGAAGCACTATTAGCAGAGTATGAAAATTTATATGATATTACTCCTGAAGGTTTAGTTGAGGGTCCTGTAAGAGATTCAATTCGTTACCAAGCAAGAATTGAGTTAGGCATGAAAGCATTCCTGGAAGAAGGTGGCTTTGGTGGATTTACAACTACATTTGAGGATCTCCATGGAATGAAACAGCTTCCTGGTTTAGCTGTTCAGCGTTTAATGGAGCAAGGCTACGGTTTTGCTGGTGAAGGAGATTGGAAAACTGCAGCACTTGTACGTTTAATGAAAATTATGGCTGGTAATGAAGGTACTTCATTCATGGAAGACTACACTTATCACTTTGAGCCAGGAAATGAATTAGTTCTAGGATCACACATGTTAGAGGTTTGTCCGACAATCTCTTCCCACCGTCCGAAAATAGAGGTTCATCCACTTGGAATTGGTGGCAAAGAAGACCCAGCGCGTATTGTATTTGATGGTGCTGCGGGGAAAGCACTTAATGCATCGATCGTTGACATGGGCTCACGCTTCAGAATGATTATTAATGAAGTAGAAGCAGTGAAATTAGAACAAGAAATGCCAAAGCTTCCTGTTGCGCGCGTATTATGGAAGTGTGAGCCTTCATTACGTGAAGGTGCAGAAGCGTGGATTTATGCTGGTGGTGCCCACCATACTGGATTCTCATTCGTAGTGACAGCCGAGCAATTAGAAGATTTTGCAGAAATGGTTGGAATTGAGTCTGTTCTAATCAACAAAGACACAAACGTTCAAGCATTCCGCAAAGAATTAAAATGGAACGAATTTGTTTGGAAAAATAGATAAATAATAAGCTTAATAATAAATTAGGGTAGACCACAGTCTACCCTTTTTCAGTGTAAAAAACAAAGAATCTTTTTGAAAAATAGTTAGCGGGTTCATGAACATTTTTTCTGAAATAAACATAAAATTAACAAAATCATTATTTATTTTAAATTTAGAATATAGTATACTTACTTCATGTAACAAATGTTCATATATTGATTTACAAAATTTCAAGGGAGGAGGGAGCTTGTGAAAATAGGAGTTGTACATTTCGGAAATTTTACTGAAGGTGTAAATGAGATTATTCGCTCCTTAGTAAAAGATTTGAACCAGGATACACTATTATGTGGGATTGAGTGGAATCGTACCAACAACTCAATCGACTTAAAAGAATTACACCTTAATACCATCGAACAAAATAAGTTTCATGGTGAAGTAATATTAAAGAGTTTCCCGGTGCGTAACTGGCTAGAGAGTGAGTGTCAGGAATTACAAGATTTAGAAGCCGTGATTATTTTTGGTGGAAAAGACCAAGGGAATCCTCATATCGCTTCGAAAGCATTACATATTCCAATTTCAATCTTTAACGACTTAACCGATTCAGATTATTCGTTAGGTTATGATACAGCTCTTAATTCTTTATGTAATGATATAGAAAAAATACGAGATACTGTTGGTTCGTTGATTTACGACAAACTAAGAGTCTTTGTTGTTCAGGTTCCAGGGAAAAAGCTGACACCATTAGTCCAAGATACGGGAGTGGTGGTTGATTCACCAGTAATCGAACATTCTGATCTTAAAGGGATTGACACAGTTAAACAAGCAATCCTTGAAAAACAAAAACAGAATGAACATTATCTCTTTTTAATAATGGATTATTCAGTCGATCATCTTCAATTAGAGAAAAAGATTATAAAGGAATATGAGGTAGATTGGAAAGTGGTTAGTATTGATGAATCACAATGTGTAGGACCTTTTCCAACTGCATTAGATCGACTATATACGAAAAAAACAATTCATTCTATTTTTAGTTGGCTAGATTCAGGTGTCCAACCTGGACAGCTTGTTATAAAAAATAATCAAGTCATTTATCAAAAATAGTTTTACTGGAGGGAACATTATGTCAATTAGTGAAAAAGTAGAATTAGAACAATTAGCCATTCATACGATAAGAACTTTATCAATCGATGCGATTGAAAAATCAAATTCAGGACATCCTGGAATGCCTATGGGTGCTGCGCCAATGGCCTACACTTTATGGGCAAAATTTATGAATCATAATCCAAGCAATCCAACTTGGTTTAACCGTGACCGTTTTGTTTTATCAGCAGGACATGGTTCTATGCTTTTATATAGCTTATTACACTTATCAGGTTATGATCTTTCAATTGAAGATATCAAGGAATTCCGCCAATGGGGTAGTAAAACTCCAGGACATCCTGAATTTGGTCATACTCCAGGTGTGGATGCTACAACAGGACCTCTTGGTCAAGGTGTGGCAATGGGAGTAGGGATGGCAATGGCAGAAAGACATCTTGCATCTGTTTATAATAAAGATAATTTTGAAGTTGTTGACCACTTCACGTATAGCATTTGTGGAGACGGAGATTTAATGGAAGGTGTTTCAGCAGAAGCTGCTTCTCTAGCTGGACATTTACAACTAGGAAAATTGGTAGTTCTATATGACTCAAATGATATTTCATTAGATGGTGATTTAGATCGCTCATTCTCAGAGTCAGTTGAACAACGCTTTAAAGCTTATAACTGGCAATATATCCGTGTTGAAGACGGAAATGATATTAACGAAATTGCAAAAGCACTTGAAGAAGCAAAACAAGACCTTACACGCCCAACATTAATCGAAGTAAAAACAACGATCGGGTTTGGTTCTCCTAATTTTGCGGGAACTTCAGATGTTCATGGTGCACCACTAGGAGCAGAAGAAGCAAAATTAACAAAGGCTTCTTATGCTTGGGAATATGAAAATGATTTCCATGTGCCAAGTGAAGTTTATGATCATTTCAACCAAGTGATTAAACAAGCGGGTGAGCAGAAGGAAGCTGAATGGAATGCACTACTTGCAAACTATAAGCAAGAATTTCCTGAATTAAGTCAACAATTAGAGGCTGCAATTGACGGGAAATTACCTGAAGGTTGGGAGCAAAGCTTACCAGTATATGAAGAAGGTAAGAGCCTTGCAACTCGTGCTTCATCAGGTGAAGCGTTAAATGCTGTTGCACAAGCCGTTCCACAATTCTTTGGCGGATCAGCTGACTTAGCAGGATCTAATAAAACAATGATTAAAGGTGGAAATGATTATACTCCTGCTGATTACAGTGGACGCAATATTTGGTTTGGTGTTCGTGAATTTGCAATGGGTGCTGCATTAAATGGAATGGCGTTACACGGTGGAGTAAAAGTATTTGGTGGAACATTCTTTGTATTCTCTGACTACCTACGTCCAGCTATTCGTTTAGCGGCTTTAATGAAGCTTCCTGTCACTTATGTATTTACACATGATAGTATCGCTGTTGGAGAAGACGGTCCTACTCATGAACCAGTTGAGCAATTACCATCACTACGCACAATGCCAAATCTATCGGTTATTCGTCCAGCTGATGGAAATGAAACGGCTGCTGCTTGGAGAACAGCTGTTGAATCAACAGACG
>JBEQAC010000242.1:0-5098 GCA_041640535.1 Bacillaceae bacterium | reverse complement strand
CCACTACTATGTGCAAGGATTGACAATTGATACATTAACTCAGGAATTTTTGTTAAATAAGGATATTGATACGTATTTAAAAAATCTAGATGCTGAATGGGATAAAGTAAAAGCTCGTCAATAATATGCCAAAGGGCATTTCGGTGCCCTTTGTTCTTTCAAAAGGAGAGTTGGTTATGCAAAAAAAGTCATCAAACGTCTACTTATTAATGATCCTCCCAGCCTTAATTTTATTTTTCTCATTCCATACTTTTCCGGCAATTCAAGGGATTTTCTATAGTTTTACAAACTCACGTGGATATGGCAATTGGGATTTTGTGGGTCTTAAAAACTACATTCATGTGTTTCAAGATGCGAGAGCAATAGATGCCTACGTATTTACGTTTAAATTTGCGATTCTTTCAACGATCTTAGTTAATGTTATTAGTTTAATGATTGCACTTGGGTTAAACGCAAATGTTAAATTTAGAAAAACACTTCGTGGGATTTATTTTATGCCGAATATCCTCAGTGTCTTGATTGTTGGCTTTATTTTTAATTATATCTTCTCAATGTTTATTCCAAGCATTGCAAGAACATTGGGCATTGAAGCGTTATCAACTAGTATTCTTGGGAAACCAGAGCTCGCGTGGATTGGAATTGTCATCGTCGCGGTTTGGCAAGCTGCAGCATTTAATACGATTTTATATTTGGCTGGTCTGGCAACGATTTCACAAGATTTATACGAGGCTTCAAGCCTTGATGGAGCAAACAAATGGCATGAATTTTGGAAAATTACATTCCCATTAATCGCACCATTTTTCACGATTAATATGGTATTAGCAATGAAGAATTTCTTAATGGTTTTCGACCATATCGTCGCTTTAACTGGGGGAGGTCCTGGTAGAGCGACAGAATCGATTTCCTTGTTAATTTATCGCGGGGGATTCCAAGGTGGAGAATTTGCATATCAATCTGCAAATGCCGTTATCTATTTCATTGTTATTGTAGCAGTATCTGTGTTTCAAATTCGTAATTTACAGAAACGGGAGGTCGAAATGTAATGGAGAGAAAGAAATTAAATATTCCAGTTACGATCCTTCTAATCATAGGAACAATTTTTATTCTATTTCCTTTATATATTACAGTGGTGAATGCATTTAAGACACCTCAAGAAACAGCACAGTCAATTTTAGCTTTACCACAAATGTTTGGATTTGGTAATTTCACAAGAGCAATTGAATTAACAAATTTCTTTAATGCATTTACAAATAGTTTTTATATTACGCTTTTTACGGTTGTTTTTACACTTTTAACAAACTCAATGGTGGCATATGCGATTGCGCGAAACATGCATAAGAAATTCTATAAGATTTTGTTTTACTACTTTGTGAGTGCGATGTTTATTCCATTCCCAATTATTATGTTACCGATTGTTAAGCAGATGAGTAATTTAGGTCTAACAAATCCATCAGGTTTAATTTTACTATATATTGTTTACGGTCTATCGTTTAATATCTTCCTCTATGTCGGTTATATCAAGACGATTCCATTAGAATTAGAGGAAGCAGCGATTGTTGATGGAGCTAGTCGTTGGGGTGTATTTTGGAGAGTTATCTTCCCTTTATTGTCTCCAATGAATGCGACAGTTGGAATTTTGACCGCGTTATGGGCGTGGAATGACTTTATGTTACCTTTAGTCATTCTAAGTGATCGATCTCATCAGACGCTACCACTTGTTCAATATGTATTCCAATCACAATTTGCTACAAATTATAATTTAGCCTTTGCATCATATTTACTTGCATTATTACCAATGATTATTCTTTATCTCTTCTTACAAAAGTGGATTATTAGCGGAGTTACGCAAGGTGCAATTAAATAATAGTGATAAACAGGGGTTTAGGAGGATACTATGGCAATCAAATTCAATTCAACAACCCAAACATTTCATTTAACAGCTAAAAATACAAGTTACGTGATTCAAGTCGTGAAGGAGGGCTTTTTAGCCCATCTTTATTGGGGTAAAAAAATAAATGAGTATAATCATGCAAATGACATTCGTTATGCTGACCGTGCTTTTTCAGGGAATCCAAATGCAGATGATCGGACATTTTCATTGGATACTTTACCTCAGGAGTATCCTCAATTTGGAAATACAGATTACCGAAACCCAGCTTATCAAGTACAATTGGAAAACGGTACAACGGTAACGGATTTAAGGTATGTATCTCATGAAATAAAAAAGGGGAAACCAACGTTAGAGGGTTTACCGTCAACATATGTTGAAAGTGATGACGAAGCTGATACGTTAGAAATTACATTAGAAGACTCATTAATAGGATTAAAGGTGGTATTATCCTATACAGCTTATTCTGATTCTGATGTTATTACACGCTCGGTCAAATTTATCAATGATGGAACAAGCAGTTTAAAGCTTTTGAAGGCTTCCAGTGCAAACGTGGATTTCAGAGAGTCCGATTTTGAGATGTTAACTCTTCCAGGTGCATGGGGGAGAGAGCGACATATTGCTAGAGCTGAACTACGACCTGGTGTGCAATCTGTTGAAAGTAGAAGAGGGGCTAGCAGTCATCAACAGAATCCTTTCCTAGCCTTATTAAGCAAGGGAGCGAATGAAGAGCATGGTGAGGTATTCGCTTTTAATTTCGTCTACAGTGGCAATTTCTTAGCCTCTGTTGAGGTGGATCAGTTTAAAAATTCTCGTGTAACCATGGGTATCAATCCATTTGATTTTTCTTGGATACTAGAGCCAGGTGAAGGATTCCAAGCCCCAGAGGTGGTAATGGTCTATTCTTCAAAGGGTCTAGGTGAAATGTCTAAAACGTTTCATAAACTGTATCGTACTAGACTTTGCCGTGGGGAATATAGAGATAAAACACGTCCAATTCTAATTAACAACTGGGAAGCTACCTATTTTGATTTTACTGAAGATAAGATTTTTGATATTGCTTCGAAAGGGAAAGAACTGGGAATTGAACTTTTCGTACTAGATGACGGATGGTTTGGGAAACGTGATAATGATACAACCTCTTTAGGTGATTGGTTTGTGGATGAAAAGAAACTACCGAACGGACTGAAAAACCTAGCTGAAAAAGTGAATGGACTTAATATGCAATTTGGCTTATGGTTTGAGCCTGAAATGATCTCTGTCGAAAGTGATCTCTATAAGGAGCATCCAGATTGGTGCATTCATGTTCCAGATAGAAGACGGTCTGAAAGCAGAAATCAGTTAATACTAGATTTCTCTAGAAAAGAAGTATGCGATGAAATTATTAAAAGAGTAAGTAACATTTTATCGAGTGCGCCAATTTCTTATGTAAAATGGGACATGAATCGTCACATGACTGAAGTAGGATCTGCAGCATTACCAGCTTCTCGTCAAAGAGAAACTGCACACAGATATATATTAGGTTTATACCGAGTCATGGAGGAAATTACATCAAACTTCCCTCATATCTTATTTGAAAGCTGTTCAGGTGGTGGCGGAAGATTTGATCCAGGTATTCTTCACTATATGCCTCAGACATGGACAAGTGATAATACAGATGCGATTTCACGATTGAAGATTCAATATGGAACAAGCTTAGTGTATCCAATCAGCTCAATGGGATCACATGTTTCAGCTGTACCGAACCACCAAGTACATCGTTTCACTTCTATGGAAATAAGAGGACATGTTGCGATGTCAGGAAATTTCGGGTATGAATTAGATGTAACGAAATTACCTCAGGAAGATCTTGATATTATTAGCCAGCAAACAGAGTTCTATAAAGAGATTCGCGATGTTGTTCAATTTGGAGAGCTTTATCGTTTATTAAATCCATTTACAAATAATGATACTGCTTGGATGTTTGTTTCTGATGATCAATCAGAGGCGGTTCTTGCCTACATCTCAGTTTTAGCAGAGCCGAATGATCCGTTTAAAAAAATAAGATTAAAAGGATTGAACCCGGATCAAAAGTATACCATTGTAGAGCTTAATCAATCCTTCTATGGAGATGAATTAATGAATGTTGGAATTAATGTTCCAGACCTTCATGGGGATTTCCAAAGTTTTATGTGGAGGTTAAAGGTAGAAGGGAATTAAACGCAAGAGATCAGCTATTAATAGCTGATCTCTTTATTTTGAATGAAAGATAAAATAGAATCAAGAGAATCGGTTTCATAGGTAGGTTGATGATCAGTTTCTGGTTTTCGATTACGATGGTTAAACCATAAAGATTGCCAACCAGCCTCGGATGATCCAACAATATCATTTATCCATGTATCTCCCACATATAGAATTTCTTCTGCCTGAAGGCCAAGTCGCTCTGCAGCTATTTTAAAAATAGTTGGATCTGGCTTTGCGATCCCTACTTCATCTGAAATAAAGATATGATCCTTTGGAAAGTATTTATCTAAACCAAGGGCTGCAATCTTATTTTTTTGATGCTCAACAGGTCCGTTCGTAATCATTCCTAATTTAAAACCATGTTTATCGAGTGAGTCTAATAGGTTTGGGATTTCAGGAAACAACGTAATTTGCTGAAGAGCTAATTCATATGAATGTTGAAATTCCTGAGCTTGTCCTTCGGTAATTTCGAAATCAAAATCCCTTAACGCAGCTATAATTCGCTTCACACGAAGTTCACCTAACGTGATTTTATTTTCAGTATAATGCTCCCATAATAAATCACTGTGATAACGGAGCTTCTTATAGACATCTTCTATTTCATGGTGAGATGGAAAGTGTGGAAAGCTTTTAGCTAATGAATCAGCAAAGGGCTTTTGGTGATCATGTAAGGTGTCGTCTAGGTCGAAAAAGATGGCTTTCATATTCATGTTAGTTATCCTCCTTGTCATTTCTTTATTCTAATACATATACGAAACCATTTCTATTAAAGAAACAAATACAACGTAATTTCAGGGTTACTAACAATTTATTAACAGAATTAACATAATTATCAACAAATTTATCCACGTAATAATTGAAAAAATTTAATATATTAAATTTTAAATTAACGTTGTCCACAGGTTATTAACAATTATTATTAACTTGTTAACATGTTGTCCACATTTTTTGGTAGGGAGTAAGATGGATATATTTAATAAAAGCGGG
>JBEQAC010000241.1:0-5112 GCA_041640535.1 Bacillaceae bacterium | reverse complement strand
CGAATGCATGCCCCGTATTAAGAAGAAATTGTTCCAAGTAGCAAGTACATATGGAATGGAAGCAGTTTTGGAGTCGAGTTTGCTTTTACGCTATTTACCGGCGAAAGAAAGGCGGACTATGATCCTATTCTAAGGGCCCTAAACCCTTTACTGAAAGTAATAGAAAAGATTTTATCACAACGCTAGAAAAGATTTTGTCGAAAAATGAAGGAATTACAAAAAAAACATAGAATACTTAATTACGCGGAGATGTTATACATGTTGAATCGAATTCCTGAAGAAACAATCGAAAAAATTCGTCAATCTGTTGACATTGTTGATGTAATTAGTGAATATGTTCAATTGAAGAAACAGGGAAGAAACTATTTCGGTTTATGTCCTTTTCATGGTGAAAATACACCTTCCTTTTCTGTCTCAACAGATAAACAAATTTTTCATTGCTTTGGCTGTGGAGCAGGAGGAAATGTTTTTTCATTTTTAATGGACTTAGAAGGTTACTCCTTCACAGAAGCTGCTAGAAATTTGGCAGTTAAAGCGAATATAGAGCTCCCATCTGAAACAGTTCCCACGTCTCATTCAGAAAATAAACAACAAAATGATTCTTCAATTATGATTGAAGCTCATAACCTTTTAAAGAAATTTTACCACCATTTACTTGTAAATACAAAGGAAGGTCAAGGAGCGCTTGATTATTTGTTGGAGAGAGGGTTTACAAAAGAGGTCATCGAGAAGTTTGAGATTGGCTATGCATTAGATTCTTGGGATTTTGTCACAAAATTCCTGCAAAAGCGAAATTACAGTCTTGACTTAATGGAAAAGGCTGGACTACTAGTGAAAAAAGAAACGGATGGAACATTCTTTGACCGATTTCGTAATCGAATTATGTTTCCGATTTGGGATCCTCAGGGAAAAACGATTGCATTTTCCGGGCGAGTTCTAACGGGAAATCAAGAACCGAAATATCTAAATAGTCCAGAAAGCCTTATTTTTAATAAAAGCAAGACATTATATAATTTTCACCAAGCAAGAATGCATATTAGACAAAAAGAGCAGGTCATACTTTTTGAAGGATTTGCTGATGTAATTGCATCATTTAAAGCAGGTTTACCCTTTGCTGTTGCTTCGATGGGTACTTCGTTAACAGAAGAACAGGCAAAGATGATTAGAAGAAATGCCGAATCTGTCACAGTTTGCTACGATTCAGATAGAGCTGGTATTGATGCCGCACTTAGAGCTTCAAAAATACTCTCGGACGTAGGTTGTTATGTAAGAGTTGCATTAATGCCTGAAGGTTTGGACCCTGATGACTACATTAAGGAATACGGCGGTGAACGATTTAAAAACGATGTAATAGGGGCAAGTCTTACACAGATGGCGTTTAAAATGCACTATTTACGAATGGGGAGAAATCTTCAAGACGAAGGGGAGCGGATACGCTATATTGAAGAGGTACTCAAGGAAATTAGTTCACTTGATAAAGCGGTTGAACGTGAGCACTACTTACGTCAAATATCAACAGAGTTTTCTATCTCTCTAGAAGCCCTTAAAGAACAACAGGCTCAATTTTTTAAAACTGAGTATAAGAAAAAGGATAATGGCCCTAAGAATAGAAATAATATAGCAAGAAGAACTTTACAAACAAAATTATTACCAGCATTTCACAATGCAGAACGGTTGTTAATTGCACATATGTTACGTAATCGTGATATAGCTTATAAAGTTCAAACAGCTCTTCAAAGCGAGTTCAATATCGAAGAACATCAAGCAATTGTCACATACCTTTACGCATACTACGAAGAAGGTAATGAACCGAGTATAAGCGGTTTTTTACAACGCCTAACGGATGAGCGATTATTAAGAGCAGTGTCAGATATTGCCATGATCTTAATAAATGAAGAGACAACAGATTCAGAAATAACTGATTGTATAAATCAGGTGTTGAAACATCAAAAGTTGTCAATGCTAAGAGAAAAGGAAATTGAAAAGCAACAAGCAGAGCGAGAGAAAGATTATCTTAGAGCCGCTACAATTGCAAATGAAATACTCCAAATGAAAAAGGCACTAAAGTAAACTAAGCTTAATTAACCTCTATGGCTTACTAGTTTGAAAGGAGGGGAACTTATGGCTGAAAAGTCAGCACGTTCTAAAGAAGTTGAAACAGAAATTACAATTGATCAAGTGAAGGATCAGTTAACCGAGTTAGGTAAAAAACGCGGTGTTCTGACATACGAGGAAATCGCAGAAAAAATGTCTGGATTTGAAATCGAGTCAGATCAGTTAGATGAATATTATGAGTTCCTTGGAGAGCAAGGTGTTGAACTATTAGGTGAAGGTGATGAAGAGGATGATCCTAACGTTCAAGAACTAGCAAAAGAAGAAGAATTTGATTTAAATGATTTAAGTGTTCCTCCTGGAGTAAAAATAAACGACCCTGTAAGAATGTATTTAAAAGAAATTGGTCGAGTGGATTTACTTTCAGCTGATGAAGAAATTAAATTAGCACAAAGAATCGAAGAAGGTGACGAAGAAGCAAAGCGTCGTCTTGCAGAAGCGAACCTAAGACTCGTAGTTAGTATTGCAAAACGCTACGTTGGTCGCGGAATGCTCTTCCTTGATCTTATCCAAGAAGGGAATATGGGCTTAATTAAAGCTGTAGAGAAATTTGATTACCGCAAAGGGTATAAATTTAGTACGTATGCTACTTGGTGGATTCGCCAAGCAATTACTCGTGCAATCGCTGACCAAGCTAGAACAATCCGTATTCCAGTGCATATGGTTGAAACCATAAATAAGTTAATTAGAGTACAACGTCAATTATTACAAGACCTTGGCCGTGAACCGTCTCCTGAAGAGATTGGAGAAGATATGGATTTATCACCAGAAAAGGTTCGAGAAATCCTGAAAATTGCTCAAGAGCCAGTGTCATTAGAAACGCCAATTGGTGAAGAAGATGACTCTCATTTAGGCGATTTTATTGAAGACCAAGATGCAACTTCTCCATCGGAGCATGCTGCTTATGAATTATTAAAAGAACAGTTAGAAGATGTTCTTGATACATTAACTGATCGTGAAGAAAATGTTTTACGTCTTCGTTTTGGCTTAGATGATGGTCGTACGCGTACCCTTGAAGAAGTGGGCAAAGTTTTTGGTGTTACTCGCGAACGTATCCGTCAAATTGAAGCAAAGGCGTTGCGAAAACTTCGTCATCCTAGTCGGAGCAAAAGACTGAAAGACTTCTTAGAATAAGAATAATAGCATCTATATATTCCATAAGGATGGCTCAACGGACTGTTTCATTCCTGAGTCACCTTTTTTTTTTGCTCTGACTTATTACTTCATTCTTAGAGGGGTGACTGATATGGATGCACAAACAAAAAGAAAGATCATTATAAATGAAATAAGCTACTGGAAGCAATCAAGGCTATTGCCAGAGGCCTACTGTAATTTTTTATTAACCCTTTATTCTGAGGGCAACCAAGAATTAGTACCTGGTAAAACTCAAAAGTTAACGAGGCTTCTCTCTATATTTTCATATATCTATATCGCATTGGTTCTTCCATTAGCGTTTCTTGTGATTTATTTTACTGAAAAGAATTTCGTTTTGCAAATTCCTATTTTTATTTTTTTGATCATCGTGGCGATTGGAATTTCTGTTTTTATGAAAAATGACCGTTATTTACATCATTTTTCAGCCATTATCGGAGCGCTATTATTTTTATTATTATCTGTAAAAGTAACCGAGCTGTTTTTTTCGGAACCATTTTTTATCTTCGTAACAGTTGTGATTCATTGCTTTTTTTGGCTATTTGTTGGTTTGAAAACTTCAAGAAAATATTTTAGTGCTGCTGGTGTAATCGGTTTCTTGATTACAATTATAGCATTTTTTAAATGAAAATTCACTATTTCAAATAATTTGATAATGTTTACAACTAAAGTAGTAGTGTAAGAAATGAACGAAGAATGGTTATTATAAATTCATCTAAATCTTTTTTTTTAGAAAATATATTTAAATAACTTGTACATTTAGACTTTCACTTCTTTATAATATAAAGTAAAATAGAAATTGTTTGTATATTATAGTTTTAAACGACGAGTATTTACATAAGGGAGGTTAAAGGAATGAACCGTAATCCATTAATTCCATTTGGATTAATATTTGTATTTGGAATCGGGTTAATGTTCCTACTTTCATTTATTGGATTAGGAAACATGGATGAAATTGCAAAAGGTGGAGAAGAAGCTCCTCAAGAAGAAACGGTTGCAGCATCACCTGAAGAAATATACAAAGGAAAATGCTCAGCTTGTCATGGAGCTGACTTTGGTGGAGGAGCTGGACCTGCTTTAACTGGAGTTGGAGATCGATTAGCACCAGAAGAAATTGAATCTATTCTAGTAAATGGTAAAGGAATCATGCAGGGTGGCCTTGTACCAAACGAACAATTAGATGATATGGTAGCTTGGTTAAGTGAATTATAGTTACCAATAAATAAGTCCGTTGCCTAATAGGTAAGGGGCTTTTTATTTTGTTTAAACTACATCATTTTTCTTTGTTATCTATCTTCATGTATAATGAATGTCGAAGAATAATTAAAACTATAAAAATGTGGTGTTATTAAGGATGAATGAATTACAACTATCAAAAAGACTTGAAACGGTCGCTTCAAATATACCAAAAGGCTCGATTTTAGCGGATATTGGGTCTGATCATGCCTATCTTCCATGTTATGCATATTTAAAAGGAATGATCATAAAAGGCGTAGCTGGAGAGGTGAATGAGGGGCCGTATCGATCTGCAAAAGAACAAGTAAAAAAGGTAGGCCTTGAAGAAAAAATCGAGGTTCGAAAAGGTGACGGTCTTGCGGTCATAGACCCACACGAGGTTAGTTGTATCACGATAGCTGGTATGGGTGGGACTTTGATTACTTCAATCTTAGAAGAGGGTGCAGAGAAGCTTGAGGGTGTGTCTAGGTTAATCCTGCAGCCAAATATTGGAGCAATCAACATCAGGAAATGGTTAATCCATAACCAATGGCAAGTTGTCGATGAAAAAATTCTTGAGGAAGATTCAAAAATTTATGAAATTATTGTAGCAGAAAAAGGTGATCCTAAAAT
>JBEQAC010000240.1:0-5149 GCA_041640535.1 Bacillaceae bacterium | reverse complement strand
TTAACATTGGTAATAGCTATCATAAAAATATTCTTTTTTAATTATGTCATACATTTCCGATATGTCAACCTGAAAAAAGGGGGACAAACCGCATGAATACGTTTACTTTCCCAAAAAACTTATGATTTCTAGATGGAGGACAAAAATGACCAAACAATCGTTCGTGGATTTTGTAAAGGTTTCAACAGAAAAAATAAATTTTGATTCAAATAATAGGTGTATGGTGAAGGAAGTCATAAGACAAGCAATTGATTATTATGACTTAAAATCAACTGAAAAAGAAGGAGAAAACGAAGTATTGTTTTTAGAATCTGCTATAGAAGAGAATATATTGAAAAAAATTGCTCAAATTGCTATGGAGGATGAAGAGGAGGGGATTATAGATTTAATTTATGACGGCTATGTGGTTAGAAAACATTAAGTTACAGAAGGTTAGAATTACATTTGGAATAGCATAAAGAAACGCAGGAAGGTTGAAGCACTTCCTGCGTTTTACAATCATCACCTAATAAGCTTTAACTAAAGCCTATTTATTAGGACACCTATCACAGTCAGCCTGACTTAATCATAATGTATTAGAAATTTGCGCTCTAGTCAGGAGGAAATCATATGTATTCTAATTATTTTCAATCACGAAATGTAAATCAGTATCAATTTAACCCTTATTATGCCTCTAACCCGAATGCACAACAACCATATTATGATTATTACAGAGCTTACCCTGCATATCCCAACTATTTTGAATATCGTCAACAACCTATTAAAGGTCAAGCTACTTGGACAGAGGGAGGACAGGTCACTAAGTGTGGGATTCCTTGGTCAGATAATGAGTATATGACTGCAGCTGTTGGAGAAGATTCTCCTTATCAATGTGGGCAAACACTAAAGATACGAAATCCACAAACACAAAGAGAAATTTTAGCTGAAGTCGTCGACAAAGTACAAGGGTTCCCTGCAAATAAAATCAATCTACACCGAAGAGCATTTTTGGCTCTAGGAGCAAATCCAAATGTTGGAGTAATCAATGTTGAGATTACCCCATCACCCGACGTGGAGCAGGAAGAATGGGGCAAATATTTAATCGGAGTTACTCAATCTGCCTATCCTGGGTATAATGTTACGAACTACAAATATGTAGGAAAAACTCAAATTTCTCCAACACAAACGAAACAAGCATATGAGTTTATATTAAAATCTCCTCAAGAAGAAATAAAAGTACAAGGGAATGTCATTTATAATCCGAACACAAATCGAGTGATATCATTTGATATAAAAGAAATGTAATACAAAAGTAAAAACGAAGGCAATTGTCTTCGTTTTTTATTTCACCAATGTTTTGAGATATTATTTCCATGTAGATTACATTGACTCATTAATTGAGTGATTATCAGTCACTAATTGTTCAGGCTTATGTATACCATTAATTGGTAAAGCAATCGTAACGGTAGTACCTTTCTTGGGGTCACTCTCAATATTGAATTTTCCATGATGATTTTGGATAATTTTCCTACTCACCATTAATCCTAAACCTGTTCCCTCAGTCTTTGTTGTGAAAAAGGGTTTGCCTAATAAAGGTTGATTTTCTGGTGGAATGCCAACACCATGATCGATTACAGAAATGATTAGAAAGGAGGCGTTGTTTTCTAATTTTACGTAAATTTTTCCTCCATGAGGCATGGCTTCAATGGAATTTTTTATGATATTCATTAATACTTGCTTAATTTGATTTTCTTCGCATTTTAAAGAAAATGAATTCCCGATGATAACTGGAATAATTTCAATGTTTTTCATGATGGCCTGCATATTAAGAAAAGCTACCACGTTTTGAATAATACTTGAAAGATTCTTTGTAGAAAAGTTGACTAGATGTGGTTTAGATAACACCATAAATTCACTGACAATAAAATTAATTCGATTTAATTCATCCATCATAATCTTCAAATACTCTTTATTCATTTTTCCATCTGGACTTTCATATAAAAGCTTTGTAAATCCCTTTAGGGAGGTTAACGGATTTCGAATTTCATGAGCAACCCCTGCAGCTAACTCACCAACAAGACTAAGCTTCTCAGACTCTCTTAATTTCTTTTCACTTTCCTTCAGTTCCTTTGTATTAGATATAAGCTTTCGATCCAAAAATGCTCCTGATAAAAGCAAAATAAAGACGACAATAATGGATGGAATGGTAATAAAAGAGCCTAAAGCATCTGAAGTTATATAATAAGGGGAATTGAGATCCAAAGTAGCGTGTGTGCTCTGAAGATCTGTTCCCCACATTCCGACGTAATGCATACCAGAGATTCCTACTCCCATTAAAATACTACTGATTATCCTCCATCTAATATCAATGGGGTGACTGTGATTAAAGTAAAATAATAACCATAATGACCCGTATGCTGAGATGACAGCAATAATAATAGAAAGTACAACGATGGATGGATTAAACATTAGAGTAGAATTTACTTTTAGGGCATTAATGCCAATATAATGCATACCTGCAATTCCTCCACCCATTAAAATACTAGAGCAGAGGAGTCTATATTTATTTGAATTCATAATAAAAAATGCAATTCCTGTACTGATAATCGAAACAATAAATGAAAGGAAAACAAGTCTTACATCATAAATAATAGGTGTATGCATTCTCATGGCAGCCATTCCGACGAAATGCATGGTCCAAATACCAATCCCCATCGCTACGGCACATCCTAAAAGCCAGAGCTTGTACATAAAATCCTTAAATACAATCATTTTCCATCTCAGATCTAAAGCGATGTATGAAAAGAGAATTCCTATTAAAATTGAAAAAACAATCCAATAATGATAATAGGCACCACTCATATGTATCATTCAAAAAATCTCCTATCTTATTTCTTTCTCTTCCCATCATTGCCAAATTAAAACAGATTGATAAGAAATAAATGGAAGATTACTAAAAGATGAGTCTTACGCCCCATAAAAAAATAGAATATACAAATCAATATTATGCCTGTATAATTATTAATCGCCATTAATATTTCTGCTTTACTTATTCATTTAGAATAGTGCATATTTAAAAATAGGGTTATGTTAAAGAACACTTTTTTTAGCTTTGTTGATTGTAGCGTATGGGTGCGAGACTCCTGCGGGAAAAGCGGGTCAAGGGAGATCCCACAGGAGCCCAGCGACGAGGAGGCTCCCGAACCGCCCGCGGAAAGCGAGTGCCCTGTAGCGAAAATCGTCAACTAAGTTTAACAGAGCCAAAAATATAAGGATTACTACTTAAAAGGAGGTATTCATATGAATGGGATCTCAAAAGAGATGAATTCAAAAAATGAAGGCCAGTTAAAAGCATACCAACTTCGGGATTATTTAAAGTTTATCATTCCTTCATTAATCGGGATTTTACTATTTATTGTTCCAATTACAAAAGGAGAAGGAATTACTATTCCTGTTGCATTTTTTGTAGGAATCTTAAATGAGCTCTTTGTTGAGCAAATTCCGGCATTCGCAACTGGAGTGATTGTGCTGTCTGTAGTTGCTTCGCTTGTAGCCATGTTAGCTAAACCAAAATTTATTTTAAACAGTCCATATTTAAATAAACTGTTAAATGTAAGTAAATTTTGGTTGTTTGCACGTATAATAGGGATGATTTTTACAGTGATTGCACTGACCAATATCGGTCCAGAGTGGATTTCTTCTGAAAACACTGGCGGACTTTTATTGTATGATTTACTGCCAATATTGTTAACGACATTTCTACTTGCAGGCTTCTTACTACCTCTATTATTAAATTTTGGCTTGCTTGAGTTTTTTGGATCATTAACCATGAAGGTAATGAGACCGGTCTTTAAGTTACCTGGTCGCTCCTCATTAGACTGCTTAGCTTCATGGGTTGGAGATGGAACCATTGGTGTATTATTAACAACAAAACAATATGAAGAAGGCTATTATACAAAGCGTGAAGCTGCTGTAATAGCAACCACATTTTCTGTTGTTTCCATTACGTTCACGATTGTGGTTATTCAATATTTAGAGCTTGAGAAATATTTCATTCATTATTATATAACGATTATTATTGCAGGACTGGTTGCGGCGATTATTATGCCTCGTATTCCACCTCTTTCTAGAAAATCAAATACCTATTACGAAGACCATATGGCTACAACGGAAGCTGATATTCCTTCAACTATGTCTTTTGTAAAGTGGGGGTTAGTTCAAGCAATTACAAAGGCAAAGAAAAATGAGAGCTTCAGAAATACAATAAATGAAGGAGTGAAAAATGTTGTTGATATGTGGATGGGAGTGCTTCCTATCGTCATGTCAATAGGGGTAACTGCATTAGTCATCGCTGAATATACACCTTTATTCACGATTCTTGGGAAACCATTTGAACCAATCCTTACACTTCTACAAGTACCAGAAGCAGAACAAGCAGCCCAAACGATGGTGATTGGGTTTGCGGATATGTTTTTACCAGCCATCATTGGAAGTGGAATTGAAAGTGAATTAACGAGATTTGTCATCGCATGTGTGTCAGTCACTCAGTTAATTTATTTATCAGAAATGGGAGGGTTATTATTAGGATCTAAACTACCAGTTAGTTTTAAAGATTTAGTTCTGATTTTCTTACTTCGTACAGCCATTACATTACCAATTGTGGTAACAGCCGCTCATATTATTTTTTAACAACATAGGACCGATTTAAAAAAATAGGAGGAGAATGATTTGAATAAAGACGTTCAAATTCGAGACCTTCAATTGACGGAAGAACTTGAACAAATACGTAAATTAGAAGCACTCATTTGGAGCTTTGAAGAGTCGATTCCAGTGAACCAAACCATTGCCGCTGTGAAAAATGGCGGCTTTGTGCTTGGGGCTTATTTAGGTGAGGATCTCATCGGTTTTCAGTATAGCTTTCCTGGTTTTGATGGAAAGAAACCTTATCTATGCTCTCATAGCTTAGGAATTCACCCAAATTATCGTAAACTTGGAATTGGTGAAAAATTAAAAAGAGCTCAAAGAGAAACAGCTATTTTAAGGGGATATGAATTAATTACATGGACGTACGATCCATTAGAAACAATAAATGGAAATTTGAATCTACATAAACTTGGTGGTATATGTACGGCATATTTGAAGAATGTGTATGGAGAAATGGCAGATGGTT
>JBEQAC010000239.1:0-5166 GCA_041640535.1 Bacillaceae bacterium | reverse complement strand
ATTTGAATATCATTATATAATACAGCTTGAGTTCGATAATACATATATTCTCTAACAGGCTTAATAAAAGTTACCCAGTCAGATGGTTCCGGCTCAATGAATTCTTTCATATCTTCCTTCACACTAGAGTTATCTGATAAAGATGTAGTTTGCATACATCCAATCAGTGATAAGGAAATTGTGAGCAATAAACTTACTAGAATAAAATTTTTCAACATTCACTAATCCTCATTTACAATTTGATAAAATTATTTCATTACTTGTTGATTATTACTCTTCATTTTCATAGGGTTTCCATTGAAATTTGTCTAAATCAATACGCCCGTTTGTGTCTACTTTAACACCTTCACTTTCTAGACTCATGAATTGCTCATGATATAGCTCATCATTTTTAAGAACGATTTGTCCTTTTCCATTAATAACGCGATGCCACGGAAGACGATGCTTTCTACTCATCGAATGAAGAATTCGGACAACTTGACGGGCTGCTCGAGGACTTCCTGCTAGCGCTGCTATCTGTCCATAAGTCGCGACCCTTCCTTCTGGAATTTTTTGAATAATGTTAATCACTTTCTCTGTAAAAGGTGTCATTTTTGGAGATCCTTTCCATGTTGTATTAGCAAAAAAAATTTTTAGGTTCTCTCATAAAAAATAATTCGATTTCCAAACGGGTCATGAATTGAAATCTCATTTGTATTCCATGGTGTTGAATCAATTCCAGGTCGAGCATATTTATATTTTTTTGAAAGAAGTTTAGTGTGAAATAATTGAAGCCTTTCTACTTCGATTCTAATCGCAGCTCCAGGGCAGCAATCGCCATGATGTTCTGAAAGATGGAGAGTGCAATCTTCATAGGAAATTTGCATGTAGATTGGGAAATTTCCTTCAAATCGATGCTCCCAATCCAACGAAAATTCCAAAAAGGATAAGTAAAAATCTTTAGCTTTTTCTTCATCAAAAATACGTAAAATCGGTATGGAACTTCTCATTGTAAATTTAGACGTATTCATCCTTTTTTCTCCTTGTGACAATATCTACTTCTTCAAAATACCTAAATATGCTTTCCATGGTCCCACATCTTCACTGTATCGTTTTGCCATTACCCTTACGATTTGTGCAATGTGGGTTAAATCGTGGACAACCCATGTAGAGATTAATTCCCTTACCTTTACTATTCCTAATTCAGGGTGTACCCCTTTAAAATCAAGGTGTTGATCATATTCAACTAGCGCTTTAAGTTTGTTTATATTTTGTGATCGAACCGTTTTAAATTCTTGTAGTTTTTGCACGATGGATTTTTTTTGCTCATTATTTAGGTGTGAAAAACGATCAAACGGGGGAAATGATTTACTTTCACCCTCCTGAAGAATAAAGTTTAATCTTGGAATCCAATTCGTTTTCTCTCCCTCAATAAGATGATCAATGACCTCAGATGGATTCCAGGTTCCTTCTCCTTCAGTACAATACAACCAACCATCCGTTAAAGTCGATAAAAAGACCTCTAATGTATGTGGTGTACGTTCAAGTATTTCAATTGCTTCTTCTAGATTAAAATTCATTTAGCTTCTCCTTTCTATGATGAAGCCTGGTTATTATATATGTATCAACTACTTATTCTACAAATGGTGATATTTCCCTCTTTATTTCTGGGAAGACACAAAAGTACCCGCATCTTCATGCGGGTATTTTCTTTATGGTTTAACGCATTGACGCTAAAATTTCTTGCATTTTTCGGGAGACTAGAGGATAAAAGTAGGTTTTGGCACTATTTGTCGAATTGCCTCCGAAAAATCCTGTACCTGGGCAAGTTTTCACATTATATTCTGGCCCTTTATCTAACACTCGATTTTTTGTTTTTAAGTCCCACCAATGGTGATAGGTGATACTATCAATGGATGGAGTTAACCCGAATTTTATACAAAGCAAGGCAGTAATATATATAATTGTTTCCTTTTGCTCCGCAGTCATCACATCATGCCCAAGGTCGAAATTCCCTATATTCTCAATTGCGATTCCCGTTGCATTCGCCTTCGGTCCAATAGTACCTTCTGGGGCCATGTCAAATGGTCTTGATACGGCAATTTTTCCATCCGGAAAAGTTGTGATGTTCTGGGCAATTGTTTTCCATCCCATTTGTTTCCTATGAAAAGTCTCCATCCCATTTAACATCGTGTAATGATTAGAGCCATTAAAGTGTTTATAAGATGGTTTCCAGGTGTGGTGATGTTGAATGAGAGTAATTTTTCGGTTGAATTGATTGTTAAATAACCAATGTTTAAACTCCTCTCTCGTCATTAGTATATGCTGCCCTTGCTTTTTAGTAGGAACTATTAATTTTTGGCCTTTCTTTATTAAAGTTGTTGAAAGTCCATTTGTTACTTTTAGATTTTCTACCGTTGTACCATATGTATTGGCAATCCCATTTAATGTCTCTCCAGATTTTACAACATGGATATTACGATGGTTATTACCAGCTGCTTGAACAGGAGTAATATTCATGACTATTAGTAAAATCAAGCAAAAGATACGCACAGCTTTTTTTTTCATTTTTCTTATCCCTTTCATTAAAATCACCTTTATTTTTCTACTCTTATAGATTGTAAAACAACGATGAAAATATTCTTTTTTTCACTATAAAAATTCTGCATAGTTAAAGGCCAAAAGAAAAAGTGAGCGAATTCTTGTGCTCACCTTTTTACATTTTCGTATCTTTTAATCCATTTTTGTATGTAGAGTGACGTGAAATAAAGGAAGAATCTAGTTGGAAACAACGTTAGCCAATAACTTCCTTTTATTTTAAGTATTCTCATTTTAATAAGGAAAGTGTCAGTGATGATATTTAGAGTGATTGGTACTGTTTTTAACCATATCTTCTTCTGTTCAATTACATATGTTGTTAGTAAGGTTTCAATTACGACGTAAATCTTAATAAAGGAATAGTGATCATACCAAGGGTTCTTTGGAAATAAAAAAGGTTCATATTTAACCATTTTTAATAAGGAAAAGACAAAATAAATATTCATATGAATGATATGTATGATATTGTATAGCGCTATCCTTAATATGACTTTGTTCCCTCTTTTAATTCCTTTATAAATGGTGTCACTAATAAATAAATATGCAAATATAAAGATTAAAGTATAAGTAGTATGCCACCATTTATTTTGATAAATTTTTAGTACTCTAAAATACTTTTCGATTAATACAAAAACCACAGTGAAAAACAGTTTTATTCTCCATCCTAAATGAAAAGTTGAAATAAAGAGTGCAATTGAAGGAACAAAAAGACCTTGAGATAAAACAGACCCAAATGAATTATCTTGTTCTTTGTTTTTAATTAACTTTGTTCTATAACGATATGCTTTTGAGATATATAATGGATATTCAAAATGGAAGGCGAATCCGACTATTGAAAGAAATGTCAGCAAAATTTCTTTTCTATTTTTCTTTTTGAAAAAAACAAAAATCAAAAGTAAACTATGTAAAATGATAAGTCCAGAATAATAATATTGGTTGTTGTGCCCTTTCTTTTTAATCACATATCTTTACTCCTCTTTGTAAATTTATTTCATCTTTTCGAATCGCATATTTATTATTTTCAGTAATAATGTTAAGGGTAGTTTCAGATTTTTTATTAACTAAATAACAGCCCCTCCTCTCAATAATCAAGCAAGTTAAAAATTCCTTCAAAATTTAGATATAAAGCAAGTAGCAAAAACCATAGGATGAATCCAAGTATAAGTAATGAGTTTTTTAATATTGGTTTCATGTTTTTAGGTTGATTAATATTACATAAAATATGCAAAAGAAAAAGAGTCTCAAACCACTGATGTTCTCAACTCTTGCTTCAGTATTTAAATAAATCAAGATAATAGCAATAATGAAAATGATTTTATACAATGGTCCACAACTCCTGTTGGAGTTTTCAGATTTCCTTTATAAATTCAACTTATATCTAGCTAATTATCCTTCTTATAAATGGTAAATAATGCTACAAAAAAGGTACAGTTTATTCATTCGGAATAAAATCTGTACCTTTTATAAGTCAAACATTAAATATAATATTCAATCCCACCCGCTGCTACCTTTTTTGAAAAGTCGTAGTGATGATATAGACCTTTTTCCTTTAACAATTGTTCGATTGTTAAGTGATTCATTTGTTCAAGATATTTTTGATTCCATCCAACCTTATTCACCATATCTCTAATAGACCCTTTCATATGAGCAAATAAGATGACTAAATCTTTCTCTTGCTTATAGTAATCAATCAACGTTTCTAGTGATTCAATTGATATGGTGTCAATATCATTCACACCAGACATATCGATAATTAAGAATTTTGTACTGGCTTTTTCTTGAACTACATTCTTGATTTTCTCCTCTAAAAAAGCAATGTTTGCAAAATGGATACTAGAATCAATTCGAATGATGGTTACTTCTTCTGATGTATGAGCCATCGGAAATCTACTAATATCACGAAATCCCTTATCTTTCTCCAAATAGCCGATTTCAACAATATTTGGCTTTGCTGCTCTTCTTATTAGTAGAAGTAAAGCAAAAAATGCACCCATAATAATTCCCCACTGTATTCCTACAAAGATAGTAACCAGAAAGGTAATGATCCAAATCCAACCTTCTAACGGCTTGACCTCGAAAAGATGCTTCAATTCATTAAAATCAATTAATTTATAGACTGAAACAATAATGATGGCAGCTAATACGGCATTTGGTAAATAATAAAAGAAATTCGTGAAAAAGAGAATGGTCATAATGACAAAACAAGCCGTCATAATTGAAACAAGCTGGGTTTTACCACCTGACTCGTGATTCACAGCTGTTCTTGAGAAGCTACCGTTTACTGGGAAGGATTGAAAGCATGAACCGATCAAGTTTGACAATCCCAATGCCTTAAGCTCTCTATTTGGATAAATAGGATAATTTTCTTTTTTAGCAATCTTCTTCGAAATCGCAAGTGATTCCATAAACCCAATTAGTGAAATCGTAATGGCAATTGGTAATAACATTTGCAATTTCTCAATCGTAATAGTAGGAAACGAAAACAATGGAAAACCTTTAGGTACATCTCCTACAATCTGTAATCCTCGTAAATCTAATCGTAGTAAAAATACGATTAAAATGATAAATAGCATAATAAAAAGAGCTGCT
>JBEQAC010000238.1:0-5188 GCA_041640535.1 Bacillaceae bacterium | reverse complement strand
AAAAGAGGCTTCTTATTAGTTGTCAAACTATTGGGAAGCCTCTTTTTTAATATATATAGTAACTTGACGAGAGGATGTCCCTTCTTGTATTGTCCCAAAGTGTCCAGTCTTTCCATAAGACTCCTAAGGCAAATATTTAACTTGAATTATAAATAGGTGAAGCCTATTATACTAGTATGCCTGCTGTTACCACTCAACCATGTATGTTAAATGGTTGTTGATAGTTTGAAAAGAAGAAACAGGCCATAAATATGGGATCCCTAATGTTTTATTGAATTATTAGAGCTGAAATTTGATAGTGTATCACAAATGTTTCATCAACCTATCCCTTAATTCGAAATCAGAAATCTACATAATGCTGAATTAATGACCCTTATATTAATTTTATATAAAGAAGAGAAAGGCGAATTTAGTTTTTGAAAATACACAAGCATAATAATTTTTGTATTTCAATTTTACATTGGTAGATGCACGTATAATTTTGATAGGATATAATAAATCTAAAAAAGTTGGTGGTCGGTTTATGGCGAAAATTACCGATGTGGCAGAAAAAGCAGGTGTTTCTGTTACAACAGTTTCCCGTGTACTTAATAACCGCGGGTATATCAGTGAAGCTACTAGGGAAAAAGTATACCTGGCTATGAAGGAACTTAATTACCAGCCTAATGAACTGGCTCGTTCTTTGTTTAGAAGAAAATCAAATATGATTGGATTAATTGTACCTAAAGTTTCACATCCATTTTTTAGTGAGCTTTCCTATTATCTTGAGGATTATGCCTACCAAAAGGGGTATAAATTGTTGCTTTGTAATTCGAATCGGGATATAACTAAAGAAAGAAAATATATTGAAATGTTAAAGAAAAACCAAGTGGACGGTATTATTATGGGCAGCCAAGTGTTGGATGTGGAAGACTATCTTAATCTTAATTTACCAATTATTTCATTTGATCGGATTGTAGCTAAAAATATCCCTCTTGTTACTTCCGATAATTTTATGGGAGGTAAGCTTGCATCAAAATTACTAATCAACAAAGAATGTCGAAACCTTGCTTATATTTATGGTGGAATTGGCGGACCTCATCACAATGCATTGCTTGCCAGCGATAGGTTTCAAGGTTTTATTGAAGAATTAAAAGAGGCTAAAATAAAATACTCCACTTTAGTGTTGGAGTCAAGTGATTCAGACCATAATGTTAATGAAATTGTTCAGTTCCTCCAGGAACATTCGGAGGTAGATGGTGTGTTTGCTAGTAGCGATGTTATCGCTGCAAGGGTCATTCAGGCATGCCATCAATTAAAAAAAATGATTCCAGAGGAAATCAAAATCATCGGATATGATGATGTAGCTGTTGCCTCTTTAGTTTCTCCTCGTCTTACTACCATATCTCAACCCATTCAAAGAATGTGTAAATTAACTATTGAATTAATGATAAAGCAAATAGAAGGGGAAGAAGTGCCACTAGTGAATTGCCTTCCGGTCTCATTGATCGAACGAAGTACCACATAAATATATACGATTACTTTTACTATGAGTGCTTTATAATATAGTAAAGTTACAAACGAGAGCTCATTAACAAACTATACTTTTATTACTAATAAAATGCCACTGGGTGAGAACAGCCAGTGGCATTTTTAACTTTCTCCTCACTCTTTTTTTCTGAAGTTTTTCAGTACTAGTGAGCACACCTAATTACGTTAGGAATATTAACCATTGTAAGGAAGCCGAAAGTAATCAACACCGAAAAATTTAAAGTAGGAACATTACTTCTAAGGTCTTAGACATAATTTTGTCACGAATAGAAAAAATTTTTTAAAGGTTATGAAACCGGTTGACATATTTATGTTAACCGGTTAACATAAAGTTGTTGAAAACTATATGTGTTAAGCAGAATATATAAGTAGTTTTTCTTACTTGCACAATTTAACTACTTGAAGAAGAAAATATTGTAGAAAGTCATATGGTTAAGATGGAGGTTTTATTAATGGATTTTATAAACAGAGTAGATCCTGAATTAAGAGAGGCATTAATGCAATTTCCGGTTCTTCAGCTACCTGATGGTTTGGCTGCAGCAAGACAAACGCCTATACCCCCTACTGGGAATTTTGAATTAGTTCAAATATCCGAACGTTTTATTTTGGGTGGAGATAGACAAAAAATGTTGGTCAAGATTTACGAACCTGTTAATAGGGATATGTCAAAACTTCCTGTACTACTTTGGAGTCATGGAGGAGGGTACGTGTTAGGTCATCCAAATGGTGAAGACAGTTTGTGTGAAAGTTTTGTGAAAGCTGCCAATTGCGTCGTCATTTCACCAGATTATCGTCTAGCCCCTGAGCATCCGTATCCCGCAGCAATTGAAGATTGCTATGCTGCACTTGTATGGATGACAAGAACAGCAGAAGAATTGAATATTGATTTGACTCGGGTTGCAGTTGGTGGAGGTAGCGCTGGTGGAGGATTAACTGCTGCATTGGCATTAATGGCTCGTGATAGAGGAGGCCCTGAGATTTGTTTCCAAATGCCTTTATATCCAATGATTGATGATCGAAATGTAACGTTCTCTAGCTACGAGATTATTGATAAACAGGCAGTGTGGTTTAGGTCAAATAATATAGAGGCTTGGCGGATGTATCTTGGTAATCATGCAAATGGTGTCATCTCCCAATATGCAGCACCAACACGAGCAAAGAATCTAGCAGGACTTCCTCCGACTTATACTTGTGTAGGGCAACTCGATCCTTTCCGTGATGAAACGATTGACTATGTTACACGTCTTACAAAAGCTGGAGTCGAAGTAGAATTTCAGTTATATCCTGGTTGTTTTCATGCTTTCGAACATATCGTTCCAGATGCAGAAATCAGTCAACGTGCCAAAAACGGATACATTAAAGCACTTGCAAGGGCTTTAAATCGTTAGCTAACGTGTCTTCTTAAACCTGCTACAAACGCTTAAAGTATTACAGATCATCTTAGAAAAAAATAAATAGGGGGAGCAACAATTGATACATGATATTATCAATATTCGTACAGAGCATTCTGAGGCTAAATTATATACTTATATTTTAGATAATTCCTCTGAAATAGATAGTAGTCGAACACGTCCAACGATCATTATATGTCCGGGCGGAGGATATGAATTTACTTCTGACCGAGAAGCTGAACCCATTGCGATAAGAATGAATGCTATGGGGTTTAATGCATGTGTTTTAAGATATAGTGTTCGCCCAGCTACATTTCCAACATCACTGTTAGAACTGTCTATGTCAGTAGCCCTTATTAGGAAAAATGCTGAAAAATGGCATGTTGACAGGAACAAGATCATAGTTGCTGGATTTTCAGCTGGTGGCCACTTAGCAGCAAGTTTGGGTGTTTTTTGGAATAGAAGTTTTTTATCGGAAATGTTAGGGACTTCAAACGAAGAGATTAAGCCTAATGGAATTCTATTGAGTTACCCGGTTATCACCTCAGGACCATTTGCACACGAGGGTTCTTTTGTTGCATTGTTAGGAGAAAAATACAATGAGCTTTTACATGAGGTGTCACTGGAAAATCAGGTTTCTACCGATACCCCTCCAACTTTCCTATGGCACACTTATACAGATGAACCTGTTCGTGTTCAAAATAGTTTTTTGTTTGGTAATGCCCTTCTAGAGAATAATGTATCTTTGGAAATGCACATTTATCCTAAAGGGATACATGGTTTGGCCCTTGGAACAGAGGAGACAAAGGCAAAAAATATTGAATGCACCATTCAATCAGAAGTAGCTAATTGGATTGAAATGGCAGCACGTTGGATAAAAGGGCTTTAGCCATAAACCATTTCTGGTGATTTAAAGAATGTAGTAAATATTATTAATATGGAAACACCAAGATATACAAGAACTATAGATAAGATTGGATTAACAAAATGAATTCAATTGGATTTAAGAAATTATTGTGATTAATATATTAAAAATATATTAGATTATGATAGTGTCAGATAAATAAATCTGGAGGGCATATGATGCTTGAGTTGGATAGTAAAATAGAGTTTCAAAACAAAACGAATGACATCTTAACAGTCGGTGAAATTCTTATCGATATGATCTCGGCAGAATATAACGATAGTTTTGAGGGGGATATCTATCATAAGTATTTCGGGGGATCCCCTTCTAATATAGCGATGAATGTTAGGAGATTAGGAATTCAATCACTAGTTGCTTCAGCTGTAGGGAAAGATGGATTTGGAACGTTTTTAATGAAAAGTTTAGATCAAGCTGATATCAATACGAGTTGTGTTCAGCAGGTAGATTTTTCTACTAGTATGGTAGTGGTAACAAAGAGTAAATCAACCCCTATACCTATTTTTTATAGAGGGGCTGACTATCAGTTAGATTATTCACCACAACTGGAAGAGTCCTTACTTAATTCCAAGATCGTTCACTTTTCATGCTGGCCAATTTCTATGTTGCCGGTTCGTGATACGATTGAAAGAGTAATTGAAAAAGCAAGAAAAAATCATATTTTAGTAGGTTTTGACCCAAACTATCATCCAATGATTTGGCAAAAGGGAGTAGATGGTGTCGAGTATGTAAAGTCAATTGTTGGCAAGGTTGATATCATCAAGCCTTCTGAAGATGACGCAGAAAGATTGTTTGGAAAAGATACTCATAATAATCAAATTAAAAAGTTTCTAAACCTTGGGGCAAAGTTGGTCATCATGACATTGGGCAAGGATGGTGCTATCGTTTCGAATGGAAAAGAGACAATTCAATTTGATTCCCTTGCCACGGAGATAATCGATACGACAGGTGCTGGTGATGCTTTTTGGTCAGGATTTTATACTGCAGTGGTGAAAGGATACAAAATCAGAGAAGCCATAATTTTAGGTTTTGCAGTAAGTGCCTATAAATTAAAGCATATAGGTGCAGTTGTAGATTTACCAAAGCTTGAAGAGATTAAGGAATTGTATAAATTATAGGAGGTATAAGAAGTGGCTGTTAAAAATCAAGTACAGCTTATAACGTATCCAGATTCACTAGGAGGAGATTTACAAACACTCAACAATGTTCTGCTAGAGCATTTTTCAGATATTTTTAAAGGTGGGGTGCATATTCTGCCGCCGTTTCCTTCTTCAGGAGATCGAGGGTTCGCTCCCCTGACGTATTTGGAAGTTGAGAAAAACTTCGGTTCTTGGGATGATATTAA
>JBEQAC010000237.1:0-5232 GCA_041640535.1 Bacillaceae bacterium | reverse complement strand
GCTTTGTTGTATCTGACTGGGGTGCTGTAAATGAGCGCGCTGAAGGCTTAGAAGCTGGGTTGGAATTAGAAATGCCATCAAGCAATGGTATTGGTGATAAGAAAATTGTGGAAGCTGTGAAAAACGGAAAGCTCTCTGAAGAAACTTTAAATAAAGCAGTAGAGAGATTGTTAAATATTATCTTTAAAGCAGTTGATAACAGAAAAGAAGGCTTTACGTATGACAAGGAAGTTCATCACCAATTAGCTCGTGAAGTAGCACGTGAGAGTATGGTATTACTAAAGAATGAAAATGGTATTCTACCACTGAAAAAAGAAGGCACGATTGCTGTAATCGGTGAGTTCGCTAAGAAACCAAGATACCAAGGTGGAGGAAGCTCACATATTAACCCAACAAAGCTTGAAGATATTTGTGAAGAGATTGAAAAATCAGCAAGCAATGCAAACGTTCTATATGCTCAAGGATATGAGCTGAAGAGTGATGAAATTAGCGAAGAATTAATTGCTGAGGCAAAAGAAGTAGCAATTCAATCTGATGTAGCTGTTCTATTTGTTGGTCTACCTGATCGTTATGAATCAGAAGGGTATGACAGAGATCACTTAAGAATTCCTAATAACCACCGTGCTCTTATTGAAGCAGTAGCTGAAGTACAACCAAATGTTGTTGTGGTACTAAGTAATGGTGCTCCAATAGAAATGCCATGGATTGGCAAAACAAAAGGTCTTCTTGAAGCATATTTAGGTGGTCAAGCATTAGGTGGTGCGATTGCGGATTTACTATTTGGTGACGCAAATCCAAGTGGTAAATTAGCAGAAACATTCCCACAAGAGCTTCGTCATAATCCATCTTATCTGAACTTCCCAGGTGAAGGAGATAAGGTTGAATATAAAGAAGGAATCTTTGTTGGATATCGTTACTACGATACAAAGAACATTGAACCATTATTCCCATTTGGTTATGGACTAAGCTATACAAACTTTGAATATACAAATCTATCAGTCAATAAAAATGAATTAAAAGATAATGAGACTGTGGAAGTATCGGTAACAGTAAAAAATACTGGTGAAGTAGCAGGGAAAGAAATCGTTCAACTTTATGTTCGTGATGTAAAGAGTGAAGTGATTCGACCTGAAAAAGAGCTTAAAGGTTTTGAAAAAGTAGAATTACAACAGGGCGAAGAGAAAACTGTAACAATCACTCTAGATAAACGAGCATTTGCTTATTACAATGTGGATATTAAAGATTGGCATGTAGAAACTGGCGAATTCGAAATTCTAGTTGGTAAATCTTCAAAAGAGATCGTTTTAAAAGAGACAGTAAATGTTGAATCAACTGTCACACTTACAAAGCTAGTTCACAGAAATTCAACACTTGGTGATCTATTTGCAAATCCAATTCTTGCTCCGATCGCAAAAGAAGCAATTGCAAAAGCGAATGAAGGAAGTCCTTTTGCTAGCGCAGCAGAAGAAGATAATGTACATGCCGAAATGATGCAAGCAATGATGAGATATATGCCATTACGTGCATTGGTTAGCTTTAATCCAGAGAATTTTAACGAAGAAGCATTAAATGGGTTAATTCAGACGTTAAATGAAGCATTAGAAAAAGAAAGTACTTTAGTTAAAAACTAAGAAATGATGTCACCTCCCGCATGGTAAAGCGGGAGGATGACCTTAATTTTCACAAGATATGAAATCGTTTCCTGATATTTATTCGCTAATATGAAATCGTTTCCTGATATTTAATCACTAATATGAAATCGTTTCCCGAATTATTCACTGGTATGGAATCGTTACCATAAAAAGTAAAAAACTATCAAACGTATTATTTAGGAGGAAAGAAGATGAGTGCAAATCTTCGTCAAGCGGAACAAGACTATCAAGTTAGTTCAAACAACAATGGATCATCATCTACAGAAAAAATTAGCTTTCGTGAAAAATTAGGCTATGGATTTGGAGATTTTGCTAGTAACATCGTGTTATCAGCTGTAGGAGCATTTTTACTATTCTTTTATACAGATGTGATTGGGGCACCAGCTGCAGCAATCGGAACAATCATTTTAGTTTCTCGTATTTTTGATGGATTTACCGATATCATGATCGGTGCCATGGTTGATAAAACAAAATCAAAGCATGGTAAAGCTCGTCCTTGGTTATTATGGATGGCTGTACCTTATGCGATTTCAACTATTCTCGTATTTACTGTCCCAGATATCGGTACAGTAGGGATGTTAATTTATATTGCGATAACTTATAACTTACTATATTTAGTTTATACTGCAATTAATGTACCTTATGGTGTGTTAAACTCATTAATTACACAAGATCAATATCAACGTTCACAATTAAATATTTTTAGAATGTTTATGGCATTAGCCGGTGTATGTCTAGTTATCTTTTATACATTCCCTCTTGTTGAAGCATTCGGTGGTGGAAAGATTGGGTGGCAATTAGTATTTGGTATGTATGGTCTTGTAGCAGGTGCATTATTCCTATACACGTTCTTTACCACAAAAGAAAGAGTGAATGCTGGAAATGCTCAAGCAACGGAAAATATTCCTTTGAAACAAGGAGTTAAATATTTATTTAGCAACAAATACTGGGCTATGCTTGTTGTGTTTGCAGTTATATTATACGCTGGTATGGGATTAGGAAGTGGCTTAAATGTTTATTATGCTTCTTCAATATTAAATGACCCTGCATTAGTAGGACCATTAGGTTTAGCTGGATTACTTCCTATCTTAGTTGGATTATTATTTGTATCCCCTATTATTAAAAAATTTGGTAAGAGAAATGCATCTATTGGTGGTATGATTTTAGGACTAGTTGGAACTTTCGTTATTGCAGTTGACCCAACGAGTGGAACGCTTGTTTTAATAGGAGCAGTTATTAGAGGGATTGGTTTAGTTCCAGTGGTTGCATCGATCTTCTCGATGTTTGCTGATACAATTGAGTATGGCGAGTGGAAAACTGGAGCACGTACAGAAGGATTAATTTATAGTGCTGGTAGCTTTGGAACAAAAGTTGGGGGCGGTCTTGGAACTGCAGCTATCGGTTGGGCCTTAAGTATGGGTGGCTATGTAGGTGGAGCTGCTGAGCAATCAGACACAGCTCTTGGAACCATTATTTTCTTATTCGTATGGCTTCCTGTAATCTTTTCAGCACTGCAAGTACTTGTTTTATATTTCTATAAGTTAGATAAAGAATATCCTCAAATTTTAAAAGAGTTACAACAACGTAAAACAAACTAAGAATGAACAAATGAGCCGGTGGATAAAATCACCGGCTCATTTTCTGCAAATAATCATTGACCTTTTCAATTTTAAAACTTAAAATTATATAGACCGATTGTTATAATTTTGGAGGGCAATGAAGTGAATAAGAAAGGAAACACTAGAGAAAAAATACTTAAAACAGCATCTCGCCTTTTTCATTTACAAGGATATCACGCAACTGGATTAAACCAAATCATTAGTGAGAGTGGTGCGCCAAAGGGATCTCTTTATTATTATTTTCCAAACGGAAAAGAGGAGTTAGCTGTTGAAGCAATAAAGTTTACGGCAGAAGAAGGGAAATGCTACTTAAAGGAAACATTATCTAGTCACTCAGATCCTGTAAAAGCCATTCAGGAGGTTTTTAAGAATATAGCCGAACATCTTCTTGAAATCGATAATCTAGAAGGCGCCCCTGTGGGATTATTATCACTGGAAACATGGAGAATAAGTGAGCCGTTAAGACTTGCGTGTGAGGCTGCGTTTGAGGGCTGGTACGGACTATTTGCTGCGAAGCTAGTTGAAAATGGATTTGAGAAAGAAAGAGCAACTGAGCTAGGTATGGTGTTTAATTCGATGATCGAAGGAGCCATTGTCCTATCAGTAGCTAAAAAAAGTACCAAGCCATTGGAATTAATGTCAATGCAAATTCCACTACTCCTAAAATCATAGGAGTGATTTTTTATTATTAGAGTATATAGACTGGTCTAATAACACATAACAATCTTGAGTTGGAAAAATTGGGGGTAAATATATGAATGCTTCAAGCATAGGTGCAAAATCAGCACCAATAGATTTAGAAAAAATTAAACGAGCACCGATTATGATTTCATTGGTGATTGGAGCCTTTTTCGCGATTTTAAATGAGACCTTATTAAATGTAGCTTTTACAGATTTAATGACAGAATTTCAAGTAACTGCTCCTACGATTCAGTGGCTCGCAACAGGCTTTATGCTTGTAGTGGGAGTGCTCGTACCAATTACTGCATTATTGACAGGGTGGTTTACAACGAGGCAAATGTTTATTGGAGCCATGGTTTTCTTTACGATTGGTACGATCATCTGTGGCATTGCTCCGAACTTTTCGTTTTTATTAGCAGGTAGATTGATTCAAGCGGCAGGAACAGGTTTGTTAATGCCAGTTATGATGAATACGATTCTTCTGATTTATCCTCCTCATTTACGAGGTGGGGCAATGGGGACGGTTGGGTTAGTAATTATGTTTGCTCCAGCCATTGGACCTACTCTTTCAGGAATTATTCTTGAGGCGCTTAGTTGGCGCTGGTTATTCTTTGTTGTCATTCCTTTTGCTCTATTTTCAATTTTCTTTGCTTATATCTATTTAAAGAATGTGTCTGAAGTAACAAAGCCAAAGGTTGACTTTCCTTCCATTATTTTTTCTACTCTTGGTTTTGGTGGAATTGTTTTTGGATTCAGTAGTGCAGGTGAAGGTAGTGGGGGCTGGTCCCATCCAGAGGTCTTTCTTTCGGTTTTAATTGGTTTTATTTCTCTGATATTACTCGTTTTCAGGCAACTAAAACTTGATGAGCCATTACTTGATGTTCGGGTTTTCAAATCTCCTATGTTCTCGTTAGCTTCAATTTTATTGATCATATCAATGATGACTTTGTTCTCGACAATTATCCTTTTACCGATGCTTTTACGTGGAGGTCTTGGGTTTACGGCTCTTTTAACCGGGCTGGCTCTTCTACCAGGCGGATTAATTAATGGATTAATCTCTCCTATTACAGGAAGGCTATTTGATAAATACGGCCCAAGAAAACTGGTTATTCCGGGAACCATTATTTTAATGATTGTTATGTGGTTTTTCTCTAACATTTCAACAGATACATCGCTTTTCACTTTTATTCTTTTGCATACTTCTTTATGTATTGGTGTTGCTATGATTATGATGCCGACACAAACAAATGGGTTAAACGAATTAACACGAAAACATTACC
>JBEQAC010000236.1:0-5252 GCA_041640535.1 Bacillaceae bacterium | reverse complement strand
GCTTTTACTTCTGAAGTAATTGAAGCGATAGGCTTTTCACACAATACATGTTTTCCGTGATTTAAAAATATAATAGATTGTTGTGCATGAAATGAATTCGGGCTGGCGATATAGATGGCATCGATCTTATTGCTTTTAGCCATGGATTCAATATCGGTAAAAATCATGGATACATTATATTTACCTGCAAATTCCTTTGCCCTTTCTTCAGTTCGTGAGTAAACAGCAGTTAATTGAAAATCTTCAATCTTACTGGCTGCATCAATAAAAGATTCTGTTATCCAATTGGTGCCAACTACACCAAATCTAATCATAATGGTTCCTCCTAAAAAAGTAATTGAAAATATATTTCATTATTATACCAAAGAAGTATAATTGTGATAAAATGAATTGATAAATGACTTTGATAAAATCCGCTTATGCGGTAGAGGTTTTTAGCTACCCTCTTAAAAAAACTAAGGATAAGACAGTCAGCTTACTTAGTTGTGCTGTTTTTTCCATTTGGAGGAAAACACATGAGATTATTTTTGTATTTGGCTTCAATTGTTTTAGCGAATGTAGTAACTGCCCAATTTGCACCACTATCATTAGGGATGTTCCTTGTGCCAATGGGTACATTTTTAATCGGTGGTACCTTTATTTTTCGAGACCTAGTTCAGAATAAATACGGTCGTAAAAAAACGTACATGTTTATTGCTGGCGCTTTATTGTTATCAGGATTTGTTTCGTTTATGTTAGGGGATACTTTATTAATTGTTGTTGCATCAGCCATTTCTTTTGCGATATCTGAGACAACAGACACTGAAATATATACACGACTAAGGTTACCATTAAGCTTAAGAGTATTTTATAGTGGGTTAGTAGGTGGCTTTTTAGATTCAGTAATTTTTGTGATGATAGGACTAAGTCCTATCGGGGCAGGATTCATTCCATGGGAAGCAGTACCTATGGCTATTATGGGGCAAGTGATTGTCAAAACCTTGATTCAAGGTATCGGTGCCCTAATAATTAACCAATTTAAAAACACTACTTATTTAAAAAAAGCTCTTTCAAATTAAAAATATTTCAAAATACGCTGATTATTATTCTAATGAATAATAACTAGCGTTTTTATGTTTTGGCTGATTGTTGTTTTTAAAACGAATGAACTTTAATTAGATGGCAAGTTGATTGGAACGGAAGGTGTGTGACTCCTGCGGGATCTGCAGGAAGGATGAGACCCCGCAGGCACGAGGAGGCTCATCACCTGCCCCGCGGAAAGCACACACCTGGAGTGCAAATCAACATACCTTAGTTAAATAACAACAAAGTCTACGTAAACACCCTATGTTTTATATCCAAAGTACTATTATCATGTTTGATTTTTATAAAAAAACTGAAAAAAATGAAAACTTTTGAAGGATATTTTGCATCTTTATCGAATCCATTTAAAATAAACATAAGGAGGGGGGTTCTTTAATGGTTATACGTAATTCTAATGATATTCAACGGTTCCTTAATGAATTTTCGCGTTTTGCTGCCTATGACCAAGAAAATGAAAAGCATTATTTAGTTTTCCATGATAAAGAACGAGGTGGACAGTATACATTAATGCTAAAAAATAATGAATGGTCTCTACACGGTTTAGGAGAGGACTATTGTGATTCAGAAGAATTAGAGTTATCAATAGAAGAGTGCCAAAAATTCGTATGGCAGCATAGAAAAGCAATTAATAAGAGTATTAAAGAAAGCTTAATTCCAAGCTGATGGGAGAAGAATAAAAACTCCATCCTATAGAAAAGGGATGGAGTTTCTTCTAAATTAAATAAAGTATTTATTAATGAAGGATTTCTGGATGGGATTTTTTTAAGTTGTTATTTAAAGAAAAATGAATCTTGTTGTTTTCAGTAACTGAAGCAAAGAAAACGTCGGCGGGATTTACTCCTTTCTTCTTTAGTTGTTGGATTAACCACTCATCATCTAAATTAAGTTGAGTTAGGATGTTAGGGTAGATGGTGCCTTCCACTATAACCGGATACGCTACACCACCATTTTGTTTTTTTAGATTTAAATCTTCAATTGTAACATTAGCTTTATGCGCTTTTTTATTTACAGTTAACTTTCCATTTGCCTCCACAATCGCTAATTCAACGTCATCAACATCAAATACCCCTTTTTCACGAAGCATCATTAAAATATTATCAATTGAATAACGAATCTTTCTCATATTCCCAACTAAAAAGGTTCCGTCGCGGATGACGATTGTTGGCTCAAAGGTAATAAACCTTCCAAACCATCTTTTTTTTATGGATGTTATACTTATTAACCTCTGAATGATTCCTATGGATGTAACAGCAACTGCGGTCGGGATATGATGGACATTTGGATCAGCAAGATCAGCCCCCACAATCGACCCTAAGGTAATAATAATTAAAAAATCAAAAACGGGAACCTCGCCGATTGATCTTTTACCCATAAGCAAAGTTACGATTATTAATAAGGGTATAATAGTAAGAATTCTACCATAAACAACAAGGATATCTTTAACGATTTCCATTTGTCTTATCTCCTTTATATCCTCTTACTAATTCTTGGTTCACTTTAATAACCTTTTGATTAAAATCTTTATAATGATAATCCGGAGTGATTTCAGGTAATTGATCTGCTTCTTCTTGAGTTGTAATAACATTACCAGCAGAAATATACCGATTTGCTGGTACATTAACACCGATTACTTTAGCTCCTGGTTCAATTACGACATTTTCATTTATATATGAGTCAAAAATAAGACTTTGCATCCCAACAAAGACGTTATTTTCAATTTTTGCAGGGCCATGAACCTGACACTGGTGAGCAAGTGAAACATTCTCACCAATAAAGATGGAGAAAGGAGTTCCGTTATGAAACACGGAATTTTCAAAAACGACACTTGTGTAATTAAAGTTTTTTAACCCATGCAAAACAACACCATCTTGAATGTTACAGAAATGGGAAATATGAATTCTAAGACCTTCATCTCCTCTTAATGAAGAGAACGGACCAACAAACACCTCTTTACCAATATTTACTCTACCAATGACAGAAGATAATGGATGGATATACGCTGTTGGATCAATAACTGGTTTGTCTCTATTTAGGTTAAAGGTTGTTTGAGTATTTTGTTTAATATTTGTTGGTAGGTTGACCTTATCTATAAGTTTTCCCGCAATGGATGCTACTGTTAAGCCTATCATTAATTTATTGCTTGTTCTCATCAAAATACCCCATTTGTGGTAAAATTTCCAAAAGGATGATAATCATTAATATTTACTAACAGTTCTGTATTTATGTATATAAATTATTTGGTTTACGTAATGTGTGATTAATATTAAACTATTATTTATACACTTAGACTGAAACACTAAGGAGAAAAGTATGATAAGCATTCAATATTTTTACGGTCTTATTACTGAACAAATTTCTGTTGATGCGGATAAAAGAGATCAAATCTTGTCTATGTTTCCTGTACCGATTTTGGAAGCCCAAACTGAAGGTTTTTCACTTGATTATGAACTTCATGGAAATTATGTTCATGAGGTCACTCTTTTATTGAACCAATATACGATTGAGAAAACACAGGGTCAAACACCGAAACCATACTTTAAAATGAAATTCTCAAACCACTTGGGAACCTATAGTGCAAAAATGTGGGATAATGATGGGGCAGTAGAAAGGTATAGTCCAATTTTAGAGGAACATAGTGTATTTAAAGTAACTGGAAAAATTGAAGAGTTTAGAGGTCATAAATCCATTACAATTAGTAAATTAGATGTATGTGATGAAAAAATAGACCCCTTTAGTTTAATTGCTTGTACTCAAAACTCATTGGAGGATCTAACAATTGAGCTCTATACGTATATAAATGACCTGAAAGAACCATATAAAACGATTTGTTTTAGTGCATTAAATCGTTTCTGGAAGGAGTTTTGTGTGAGGCCTGCAGCAATGGGTCATCACCATGCATATTTAGGAGGATTACTTAAGCATACAGTTGGATTAATAAGACTTGCACGTTATATTCTAAAGCAAGAAGAAGATCATTATAAAGCTCTATTAAAGATAATTAATCAGGTAGAGAAGGTGTACAAACAGGAATTATGGAAAGATCTTAACTCGGATTCGCCAGGAAACAATTGGCGAAATCTTGTTTGGAAGGAATCGGTCGACCATCTTTATTCGATGTTTTATGGGATGTTAAAATATAGAGATGAAAAACCAAATTATCCTTTGTTAATATGTTCCATTCTATTTCATGATATGGGGAAACTTCTAGAATATCATCATGCTGGAAAAGGAAATGAAGAATTTAAATTTTTGTATCCAACTGCTGACCATACATCGTTAGAGATGAGAAAACCTACTGGAATTACAATGGATGAGTTAGGGATGCTAATCGGGCACATCCCTTATGGTGTCATGCTTATTGCCAAAATTATTGAACTAGAGAAGATTTCGATTACCCTTGAAGAGGTACATATGCTTCAGCATGCGATACTATGTCATCATGGAAAATTAGAATGGGGAGCAAATATTGAACCTAAAACGGTCGAAGGATTTTTAATTCATATCGTTGATTATTTGGATTCAAGGTATGAAAGGACAGAAGAGGTGAAATAATCAATCTATTTTAGATGAACGACTAAAAAGAGGGTGACCTAAGGTCAACCCTCTACGATTTATAATTAATCTACATCCATGATGTGCCGACGATAATTAAAAGAATGAATAGTACCACGATTAGGGCGAATCCACCTAATCCTCTAGTTGGTGCTACTCCCATAGGTGCTCCGTAACCATACCCATAAGTCATTCCTGTTCCACATCCGTAATGCATCAATACATCTCTCCTTTTTAAAATTATTTTTCTTCATTTTTCAGTGTGTTTTAAACAAACGCTGTACCGACAATAATCAACAGAATGAACAGCACGACAATTAACGCAAAACCACCGCTGTGTGCGTGACTCATTTAATAACACCTCCAATCGTGTTATACAGTAATATCTTATGGGATTTGACCAATAACGGGTGGGTATTTACCTATTTTTCCTAAAATTGATGAAACAGCCGTTACACATGTGAAATGATATGGGGACTCAACTAGATCCTAAAAAATATAAAATAGGAGTGATCTTCTTGTTACAAGAAGCAAAAGAAGTATTAAAACAGTATTTTGGATATACTGATTTCCGCAAAGGCCAGGAGGATATTATTCATAGTGTAATGAGCAAGAAA
>JBEQAC010000235.1:0-5273 GCA_041640535.1 Bacillaceae bacterium | reverse complement strand
GACGTTGACTTTATTTCATCAATCAGAAATTCATCATGACGATAAATCAACCCATCACATCGACCTTCAATCAAGAACATCAACTTTTCATATTCGATTTCTGCCTTAAGAAACACTTCCTTTTGATTTGTTTCATGATACGTACTTTGAATGGATTTATGAGCTTTCGTCCCTTCAGTAAGGGTCGTTGATGAACGAAACTTATTATCAATACTTCCACTACGAAACACATATTCAACTAATGCGCGTACTGAAATCTTGACTTCCGATTGCAAATTATCACCTCCGTGATTGAAGCATGGGGACGGTTCTCCTGCTTCAATTTATTGAATAAACCAATTAAAAGTATCTAAAAGAAGTTTAGTACAATTTTTTACAAGTTTAAATAGACAAAGATATTTGTTGTAAAAAACACCACTAGTTTGATAATCCTTTTGTAAACTTTAAGATACTTCAGATTTTTTACGAAGATGTATCAATTAAAACACACCGTAATAAAATTGAAATTAAACTGTATCATTAATTGACCCAGTTTCGTGCTATTCTTATGAAAGTACATTAATTCCATTTTAAAAGTGATTATTATTTACATTTAATGTACGTGGAGGATATTATATGAAGCTTCATAAGAATAGAGATAAACAAATAGAATATAAAAGTGATATACAAAAAGAAATTGTAGAATATAACCAACTATTAGAAGAATATCAAATCTCTTTTAGTGATTTAACAAACTATTGCCCTAAATGTAATACTAAACGTCAAGATGTTATTAAAGTAGCAAAACTCATTTCTGAGAATAATAAATTAAGAACATATATAATAGAAAAAAAGCAGCTCCCCGTCAAAGAACTCCAAAAGTTGGTTTCAGATTTCCATCAAACCATTGAAAAATATAGAAAATATATGATTGCGGTAATCCTTATTTATATCGGTGATTTTACCTTCATGAAAAACTACATTAATGTATAGTTTAAACATCACTGTTAAAAATACCTTATTAAAGCGTATCGAATATTGTTGATACGCTTTAATAAAAAGCCATGTCCCCTGACAATTTCCACCATTTCTTAATGCCTTTTTAAGTACTTTTCGTTAATTACCAGAACTTTTCCGTTCCTAGTTTTTGTGTATTTACGATTCATTACTTTATATTTTTCAAATGCAATGTGACCTAAAATATAAATCGGTAAGATCATGAACAAGAGAATGACAAATTGTAGACTTTTTCAAGGTATTTTTGAAAAGAACATACTGACCTTTAATCCAGGTTGGAATCAAAATGCCGACTTAAACATTATGAAACAAATAAAGAATTTTATTCAACACTATTTCATTATATAGGTTATATTTTAACATAGGAATGTACGTTCGCACCATCGGAGTTTTTTAAAAAATTCCATAGAAAAAAAGCGATTAATTCCCACCTAAACACTTAGTCGCATTAAGGAAAGAGTATTACTCGCTTAAAATGATAAATAAATATAATTTTCACCAATCATACACTAATTCTATGTAAAACAAACAACCTCAATTAGTACTAATTTATCCCCTACTCACCCAATCAATCGTCTTAGCAAGTAATTGAGTAAAATCGTCATGTAAAAGTCCTTCTTCATTATGAGCAGGTGTAAGACAACACACGCGACCTTCGCCATAGGAATGGTTCCAACCTGCTATGGACTGTCCATCTACGGAGTCAGACTCTAAAAAGACATTGGTTTCTTCTTCATTTACAATGACAAAATAGTGCTCATCCTTAATTTCAAAGGAAATTGGACCAAATGGATGATTATTTTGCTCATTTGAATATTTTACTTGAGCATGATTCACAGGATGGTATTCAAAATACCCTTTTAACATTTGAACAAATGTCGATTCAGGCGAATAGGAGGCAAGGCCTGAATGCCATGCTAAAAAACCCCCACCATGGTTGACATACTGAGCAATCGCCTGACCAATCTCCTCCGTCATCCAAGTATCCACGTTTTCATCGTTCGGATTGAGACGATCCTCCTTGAATAAAATAACGGCATCTGGTTGTTTTTCCAATTCTTTTATTAACTGACTTGTTTGAATTTCTGCACATTCAACTGTTTCTTCTTTATTTAGTAAGTTTAATGCCTGATCTAAGGCAGCTTTACTATTCTCCCTTGAATGATAATAATCACCTAAAACAGCAACGATTCTTTTCAACACAACCACTCCTCATTAGTATTTAATGTTTTGAACCCCCAAACATTTGTTTGAGGGTCATTTTTTTATAACGACATTGGTTCTCCCTTAAAATTAATAAAGGTAGGAGAATCATTCATCTCCGTTTTTCTTTCAATAATATCCAGTATCCCTTTTGAAGACTCCTGCGGTGTTCCAGGCGCTTTCTCCCCACCCATGTCGGTTTTAATCCAACCAGGATGGACCGCAAACACAGATACTTGATCAGCGGCTAAATATTTTCTTAGTTGTTCTGAAAACATATTAACTGCACTTTTTGTTAATGCATAAGGATAATCCCCACCATATGCATTTTGGAAACTTCCAGCTTCAGATGAAATGTTGATGATTGAAGCATTCGTTCCTCTGTTTAGCAATGGTAAGAAGTGTTTCACCACTCGCATCGTCCCGAAAAGGTTGATATTAAAGGACAACTCCACGTTGTCCATATTTAATTCCTCAATCGTCGTCGAACGCTCATTCAAAATAGCTGCATTATTAATGATGACATCAAGAGTTTCCTTCCCTAAGCTGACTGATGCTTCTCGGATACTCTCTTCATCTGCCACATCAAGAGATAGAAGATTGATTTGATTTGGAAAATCGGAACGAAGTTGGCTTAATTTGTCCGCTTGTTCTGGATTTCGGACACCCGCGAAAACGGTGTGTCCCCTCTTCACTGCTTCTGTTGTCAATGCAAGTCCCAGACCACGGTTTGCCCCTGTAATTAATAGTTTCATATAGTCCTCCTACTAAATTATGTTCTATCAGATTTACGGCCTAGTTCTTGGAGGCCTAACATAACACCCAATTGAGGGACCGAATCGAAGAAACAATATCGGCCACTCCCATATTCTCCCTTATGCACTAAAGGAATATCCTTTTCTTCTAAAAAATTGATATGCTCTTCAAACCCATTAATGGTGAATGTAATAAATTGAACCCCTTGACCATGCTTTTGTTTAAACTCTGTATAAGGACTTGCTTCGTCAAGTGGTTCTAATAATTCAACCGTGACAGGTCCCATTTGCAGATTTGCTAATTTCACTCGAGCTGGAACATGTTCCCCTCGAAAAATCGTATAGGTTTCACCTGTTGGATCTTGTGTAACTTCTTCGGGCGGTAAAATGATCTCAGGCATCTCGATGCCAAAGAGTTCTGAAAAGTTTTTCGCCGCTACATAAATATCATCAACGACTAACCCTAGTTTGAGAAGCTGATTGTTTTCGATTTTATTCAAGTCCGCTCCTCCTACTTATCGTTTTCAAGAAGCTCGATTAGAATCTTTAAATCTTTGAACGTATCCATATACGCGTAACGCCCACCTGTATATTCCCCTTTTTGAACCAATGGCATATTTCTAGATTCCATTAACGTCACTTTTTCTTTCATTCCATCAATAATAAAGGCAATATGGTGAGGCCCTTCTCCATGCTCATTAAGGTAATTTCTCCACGTGCTAGGATGTTGATCAGGTTCAATTAACTCCAATTGTAGAGATCCCATATCAAAAAAGGCTAATTTAGAACGGGCTTCAGAAGGAGCACCTTCGAATTCTGTTTGGGCAACTTCCAATGTACCAGTCCAACTCCATGCTGGTTTTTCAACTCCAAAGAAATCCGCATAAGCTTGTGAAACAGCCTCGATATCATTCACCAAAATACCAATTTGGGCAATCACCTTCGTACCTAACACACCATTTTGAACTTGAGATTGATTTGTCATAATTTGTTCTCTCCTTTTTTCACTTTTAAAATATATATATACAATGGAATATCCATCATATTTCACACGAATGACTTACTAGAATTGTAGAAACAATGAATCTATAAAAATTAATCTTCAAATCCCCACTTTTTTGAGAGTTTAAAAAAGGTCATAGTCATAACTAAGGCAATGACCAACAGGATCCATGCTTGAGCTGAAGCATATCCCATTTCGAAGTATTGAAACGCATTTCGATAGAGATAGAGAGAATAAAACAACGTTGAGTTATTCGGACCACCGTTTGTGATAATAAACGCTTCGGCAAAGGATTGGAAAACGCCAATCATTCCCGTAATACAATTAAACAGAATTGCTGGTCTTAAGCCTGGTAATGTAATATGAAACACTTTTTGAAATACATTTGCACCATCAATCGAAGCTGCTTCATACAACGATTTAGGGATATCACCAAGAGCTGCCAGATAAATTAAAATCATATTTCCAGACATCCAAATTGCCATGATGATAAATCCAGGTTTGGCCCATGTAGGACTAGCAAACCATCCGGGACCATTAATGCCAAATATACCTAGGATTGAGTTTACGACACCAGACTCCGGTTGCAATACCCAAATCCACAAAATCGCAAGAACAACAAATGGAACCAGTGTTGGAATGAAGAACACAATTCTAAAAAAGGAAATTCCTTTTATCCCTTTTGTATTCAAGATAATCGCAATGAAGATGGTCGTTATCGTCGTTATGGTTAATCCGATAAAAATCATGTATAAAGTGTTTCCTAATACCGTATAAAACAAGTCATCATTAAAAATAAGTTTCTTATAGTTATCTAATCCAACGAATTTCGGTTCAGAAATTAAATTATATTCAGTCAAAGAATAGTAAAGAGAACTAAACATTGGATAGGCTGTAAACATAAGAAAACCAACTATCCAAGGAGAAATGAAAAGCAGGCCATTTCTCAAGTTTCTTCTTTGTAAGTTCATCAAATATAACACCCCCTGTTTGTTAAAAGTGATCTAGACAATGGAATACACTTTTTATCCTTTTGTTCCCGTAAAGGTGATGCCTTCAATAAAGTATCTTTGCAGGAAGAAAAAGATTACAATGATTGGTAGTGTCATCGCCACACCGATTGCCATCAGTAAGCCCCACCTAGGGTCATTTTGTGACATAATCTGTTGAACACCTAATGAGAGTGTGTAAAATCGATTATCACTTAAGAAAATGAGTGGACCTAAAAAGTCACGATAGGCTTCGATAAATTGAAAGATTACGACAGTTGCAATAATAGGCTTAGATAAAGGTAAAATTACTTTCCAATAAATCGT
>JBEQAC010000234.1:0-5278 GCA_041640535.1 Bacillaceae bacterium | reverse complement strand
AAGATGTGAATAGCAATAATGGTTGATATAATAGGATAAAATTTCAAAAATTGTTGAAAACTTTCTGTCCTTGTAAACATCGAAACTCTCCTTTATTTTCTTATGATAAATCGTAGCATAAAAATACGGCTACTACCAACGAGACGGTTCGTGTAAAGTATATGAAAGAGAATAGCCAAATAGAAGGAGGGGATCCATTGTGATTGTTGGAGTTGGAATTGATATTGTTGAATTGGAAAGAATCGAAAAGATTGTGAAAAGACAACCAAAATTTATTGAGCGAATCTTAACAGATCATGAAAAAGAAATGTTTACAAAGCTTTCAGGTCGAAGGCAAATTGAATTTTTAGCAGGGCGTTTTGCTTCAAAGGAAGCTTTTTCTAAAGCGGTTGGTACAGGAATTGGGAGTGAATTAAGTTTTTTAGATATAGAAATATTTTCTGATGAAAAAGGAAAGCCTTGTATCCGTCATCATGCAGAGAAACGCGTACATCTCTCGATTTCGCATAGTCAGGAATATGCCGTTGCACAAGTAATTATTGAAAGCTTGTCAAGCTAGTCTGCATATTACGGAACCTTGCCTCATATATTTATTGCAGAAGGAGAGACAAGGTGTAAAAAGGTGATGAATGGTTGGTAAAAGGTAGAGTTTTTAGGTTGAAGAAACATACTTAAAGTCTCTTGGGGGTCTAAAAATACGGCGTACACACCTTTAACTGAACCATTTATCATTTTTTGCACCTTCCTCTTCATATTGTTGAAATGAGGCAAAGGGGTTGGAAAAATGAGGAAGAGTTTATTCATGATTGTTTTTGCATTAATTGCAGTCCTTGCATTAGCGGGTTGTGGTCAGAAGTCTCAAGAGGATGTTGTAAAAGCATTAGATGCGAAGGTGGAAAGTTTAACAGGGTATAAAGCAGAAGCGAAAATGACACTTCAAACTGGGGAAGAGGCACAAGTGTATGAAGTTGAAATTTGGCATAAAACACCAACGTTCTACCGTGTGAATTTGAAAAATGCTCAAAAAGAGCAAAGCCAAATGATTTTGCGTAATGAAGAAGGGGTATTTGTTTTAACACCTGCATTAAATAAAAGTTTCCGTTTCCAAAGTGACTGGCCGCAAAACAGTAGTCAAGCCTACCTTTATGAATCACTTGTGAAAGATATCTTAGATGATCCAGAAGCAAAATTTACAGCTGATAAAGACACTTATACGTTTGAAACGAAGACAAACTATAAAAACAACAAAATGCTACCAGCACAAGAAATAATTTTTAACAAAAAAGATTTAACTCCATTAATGGTAAAGGTGATGGATCCTGATCGTAACCCATTATTAATTGTTGAATTTTCTAACATGGCATTTAACCCTGAGTTTGATGAGAATGCCTTTAATGTAGAGAAGAATATGTCTGGTGCGCGATTAGAAGTACCTGTTATGGCGGGAGTAGATCAAGGACCTCTTGCTGTTATGTACCCGCAAGAAAAAATTGAAGGTGTATCTTTAGTCGAGGAAAAAGAAATTAAGACTGAAAATGGCAATCGAATTGTAATGACCTTCGGTGGTGAAAAATCCTTTACCCTTATCCAAGAAAGAGCACAGGTATCTGAAGTTGGGACAACAACGACAATCAGTGGAGAGCCAGTTGATTTAGGCTTTACCGTAGGTGCTTTAACAGATAAATCAGTATCTTGGTCTTACGATGGAGTAGACTTTATGCTTGCATCTGAAGACCTAACACAAGAAGAATTATTAATGATTGCACGCTCTGTTCAAGGGCAAGCAGTAAAATAAAATGATTTAACTGAAGTGACTGTGAGTATACAGTCACTTCTTCTTATTTATATCTGGTCTCTATTGACATTATCTATAACAGGTAATAATCTAAGTAATATTATTCCGAACAGATATAAGGATGTGTAACCGTGGAGAAAGCTTCTTATTATCGAGATACGTGGGTGGAGGTTGATTTAGACTGTATAGAAGATAATGTACAATCGATGATCAACCATCTTTCAAATGAACAAATGGTGATTGCGGTCGTTAAAGCGAATGGATATGGACATGGAGATGTACAAGTGGCAAAAACGGCTCTTGAAGCTGGAGCCCGTTATTTAGCTGTGGCATTTCTTGATGAAGCCATTGCTTTAAGAAAGCACGGAATAACGGCTCCTATTTTGGTGTTAGGGGCAAGTAGACCCGAAGATATTAACATTGCAGCGAGATTTGGGGTTACACTCACAGTTTTTCAATCTGAGTGGGTGAAAAATGCGTGCCAATCATTTGAGAGGAAGCACGAAATAAAGTTTCATGTCAAAATTGATACAGGGATGGGACGACTAGGGTTAAGAGAACCACAGGAGTTGGAAAAAATAATCGAAGATATAGAGAATGAACCCCTTTTTTCGATAGAAGGAGCTTATACACATTTTGCCACAGCTGATGAGCTCGATACGACTTACTTCGAACAGCAATATCAACGATTTTCTGAATTTCTTCATTCTTTTCCTACACTTCCTAAAATCGTTCATTGTGGAAATAGTGCAACTGGATTACGTTTTCCGCAAAAACTATTTAACGCGGTTAGACTTGGAATTGCGATGTATGGGTTAACGCCTTCGGAGGAAATTAGAGAAGTCCTTCCATATCCACTAAAAGAAGCTTTTTCTCTTCACAGTAAATTAGTTCACGTGAAGCAACTAAAAAAAGGTGAAAAGGTTAGCTATGGCGCGACTTACACATTAAATCAAGATGAATGGGTTGGAACGGTTCCGATTGGCTATGCAGATGGGTGGATCAGAAAGCATCAAGGAGCGACCGTCCTGATTGATGGAACACGTTGTGAAATTATCGGGAGAGTATGTATGGACCAATTTATAGTTCGCCTTCCTCGTGAGCTTCCAGTAGGTACTAAAGTTACCCTAATTGGGTCTCAAGGAAACGAATCCATCCCTGTTGATGAAGTCGCAAAAAGGCTTGGGACGATTAACTATGAAATTCCTTGTACGATTAATTTTCGCGTACCTCGTATTTTTTTGAAAAAAAAGAGTATAATTGAAGTGAGAAATACAATTCTATTATAGTAGGCTTCTACCATGTCTAGCGTATTCAAAATCAAGATCAATAGGTGAATTTTATTTGAATACAGGCGTAAACATAAGTGAAGATGTGAATAATATGAGGGATTTATTGAATTCGCTTTGCATCTCCTTATTTTAATGGTATTATTAAAGGTGGAATAGAATAATTATGGTGTGTAGTTATGGTGGAGGTGTATGTTTGTGTCTGAATCCAGCGCAACAACAGAAATTTTAATTCGTTTACCACAAAACTTAATCAGTGAATTAGACGGACTAGTGAAACAAGAGAATGGGAACCGTAATGAACTAATTTATCAAGCTACAAAAATGTACCTTCGTGAAAGAAAGAAACGTCATATTCGTGAATCTATGAGACGTGGTTATATGGAAATGGCCAAAATTAATCTAAACATTGCATCGGAGGCATTTTTGGCTGAATCCGAGGCAGACCACACCGTAGAACGCTTAGTTAGCGGGGGGTAATCATTTGATTGTAAAACGTGGCGACGTTTATTTTGCTGACCTCTCCCCAGTTGTCGGTTCAGAGCAAGGCGGCGTTCGTCCAGTTCTTGTCGTCCAAAATGATATTGGGAATCGGTTTAGTCCCACAGTAATTGTTGCAGCAATAACGGCGCAAATCCAAAAGGCTAAATTGCCTACCCATGTAGAAATTGATGCGAAGAAATATGGTTTTGAACGTGACTCTGTTATTCTTTTGGAGCAAATTCGTACTATTGATAAACAACGTCTAACCGACAAAATCACGCATCTCGATGAAGAGATGATGGACAGAGTGGATGAAGCCTTACAAATAAGTCTAGGACTCATCGATTTTTAACTTTATTTTATACAATATGTGAAGCTGCCGAATTGGTAGCTTCTTTTATTGTTTTTTATGTTTATTCTTACAGTTTGTGGATATGTTATGAAAAAAGTAACTTGGAGGTAATCGTTCGTTGAATCAAGGAAACTATTTAGACGTTGTTAGTCAGCTAGCAGAAGAACTAGAAAATGCAAAAATGACGTATCAATTTGTGAGTGCTACTTCTCTAGTTATACAAGGGGTGCAAGTGAACCATGAAGGTCAAATTACCTTACACGTTCAATGGGATCTCCTTGAAATGGTATATGAACTATTTGTTGAATATTCCCCAACGGAAATAAGAACGGATAAAGTTCGAGGTGGGTTTACTTTTGCTTATAAGGAATACAATGTAGCTATCACTTGTTTTTTTAATACAACCGTAAAAACCGATCCATATCGCATTTCGGTGGAGTTAGGAGAGGGAACGGTTTGGGTTCAATCTCTTTATACATATATCTACAGTCTTGATGAATCATATAAACCTGCCATTGGGGATTTCCTTATGGAGAAACAGTTGGAAATGAATTCACTCAATCAGCGGGCATGGGATCAAAATAACTATCTCGCTCTTTTAAATCGATTTGGAGCACCAAGTGAGGCGGCGGAAAAAATAAAAGAAAATCCTAGTTGGCGAATCCATCCTTTTGGAAAATATTTTGGTGATGTCACTTCCAAAAACGTGATTCATTTACTTGGCTCTAATGGGGTGAAAGGGGTAGCTCTTTCGTTACTTGGAGCAAACGTAACAATTGTCGACTTTTCACAGGAAAATGAAAATTTCGCAAGAGAATTGGCGGGGCATGCAGGCGTAGAATTAAACTATCTCGTTACAGATGTGTTATCCATCCCAGAAAAGATCGATAAAAAATATGATTTCGCTTTGATGGAATTAGGAGTCCTTCATTACTTTATTGATCTCGCTCCACTTGCAAAAATCATCCGAAACTTGCTAGCGGACGAAGGGAAGTTTATCCTACATGAATTTCATCCAATTTCAACAAAGCTAATCCAATCAACTGGAAAGAAACATAAGATTACCGGCAATTATTTTGACCCATCGATTAAGTCTAAGAATGTTGCTTTTTCAAAGCACTTATCAGGGGAAAATGAAACCTTTTTAAATGTGTACCAAAGACAGTGGACCATAGGCGAAGTAGTCACGATCTTTGCGCAAGAACAGCTATATGTAGAAGTATTAGAGGAAGAGCCAAACCATAAGCTTCATGATATTGGGTTGCCAAAAACGTTTACGTTGGTAGCGAAAAAAATACACTGAGAAAAAAGACTGGAAAAAACAGTAACGGGTTCCGTTAACTATCGCAAACATTAAAA
>JBEQAC010000233.1:0-5300 GCA_041640535.1 Bacillaceae bacterium | reverse complement strand
GCCGTAATAAAGATGATTGGAATATGTTTTGTCTTTTCTCTTTCCTTGATAAGTCTTGCTGTTTCAAATCCGTTTAATCCTGGCATCTGCACATCTAGTAATATAACAGCAAACTCATGTTGGATCATATACTTCAACGCTTCTTTTCCAGAGGTTGCACTAAACAAGTTATAATTTGAAGACTTCAGTACAGCTTCCATTGCTAAAAGATTTTCGGGATGGTCATCCACCATTAAGATATTTACCTTTTTAACAGTGGTACTATTTAAATTTGCGGTAAAGTTTTTCTGATCTGTCAATTTCTTCATAACAGTTTTCATAACTTGTAAACCCAATCCCCTCTCTTTTACCCAGTCCTAGAAAGCCTGATACACTAAGACTCTCATAAAATAACTTATGAACTTCTTTTTGTAGACTTTTATTAAAATAGATTAGGACATTTCTACAAATAATAATGTCAAATTCATTAAAGGATTTATCAGTGACAAGATTATGTTGTGCAAACACGACATTTTTTTGAAGAAATGAGTGAAAAACCACTTGTTCACCTTGTGCTTGATAATATTCCGAGAAAGCTCTTTTCCCCCCGGCTTCAAAATAATTCTTTGTATATAACTGCATCCCATCGATAGAAAATGCTCCTTGCTTTGCCTTTTCTAAAATCGTAGTGTTTAAGTCCGTTGCATAGATTCTTGTCTTTTCATATATCCCTTCTTCATGTAAGAGTATCGCCATGGAATACACTTCTTCTCCGGTAGAGCAGCCTACATGCCAAATTCGAATAGTTGGATAATCTCTAACTAAAGGAATGACCTTTGTTCGAAGTGACTTAAAAAATGACGGATCACGAAACATTTCCGTAACATTAATAGAAAAGTCAGCGAGCAAATTCCCCAATACTTCTTGATTTCGAAGTACCTTCTCCTGTAAAGCTGATATACTATTTAATTTCTCATGTCGAACTCGATTAAGAATTCTCCTTTGAATGAAAGGCATTGCATAGTTCCTAAAGTCATGTCCATAGTAACGATAGATCGCTTCAAGCAGCAATTCGATTTCAATTTTCTCTACCTCTTGAATCTGGAGTTGATTTGGCAACTTTGTATTATACACGTTCTGCTCTCCTATCCTTCCTTTCTATACAACCATACCTGCATTAATGAGAATAACTGCTCTAAATTAATTGGTTTACTTATATAATCTGAAGCTCCGGCATCGATACATTCATCTCGACTATTTTTCATGGCCTTTGCCGTAAGTGCAATAATTGGTAATGTTGTAAACTTAGGTATTTGACGAATTTTACGCATGGCCTCAAAGCCATCAATCTCAGGCATCATAATGTCCATTAAGATCAAATCTGTATCGGGATTCTTTTGTAATACCTCTATACCTTCTCTGCCATTTTCTGCGACTATAATTTTCATTTCATATTTTTCAAGCGCAATCGTCAATGCATATACATTACGTATATCATCATCAACAATCAGAATTTTCTTTCCTTTTAATAAAGGTTTTGCATGTGATTTACTATTGTTCTCTCCACTAACTTCATCTGTTTTCTTGTCTTTATTTAGTGGCCTATTTTCTCCATCAACTAAGTCTGCATCTTTTGAAATGGCGATTTCTTTCATCGTCTCTATAGATTGATAGAATGGTAAATATAAAGTAAAGATGCTGCCCTTTCCTTCCTCACTTTCTACCTCAATAAAGCCACCTAATAACTGTGCAATTTCCCGACTGATAGATAGTCCAAGTCCTGTCCCACCATACTTACGACTTGTCGTACCATCTGCTTGTTTAAACGCATCAAAAATCGTGTTCTGTTTATCTTTGGCAATTCCAATTCCTGTATCGATGACTGAAAATGCTAGCAATGACGTTACATTTCCATTACCCACTATATGACGAAGATTACCAATATCTTTAATTGCTAGATTCTTAACAACTAATGACACACTGCCATTTTCAGTAAACTTCAACGCATTTGAGAGTAAATTTTTTAATACTTGCTTCAACCGATGTTCATCTGTATAGAATTTCTCCGGTAATCCAGATTCTAGTTGAACGGAAAATTGAATTTGTTTCTGATCTGCAACATGAGAGAATTGGCGAAGCACAAAATCTTGCAATTTCCTAATCTTTACCTCTCGATGCATGATATCCATTTGTCCTGATTCTATTTTAGATAAATCTAAAATATCGTTTATTAATTGCAATAAATCATTACCCGAAGAGTAGATCGTATAAATATATTCCTTTTGTTCTTCAGTCAGATTTCCTTCTTCGTTCTCTGAAAGGATTTGAGCTAAAATTAATAAACTGTTTAATGGTGTTCTAAGCTCATGCGACATATTAGCAAGAAACTCAGATTTATATTGAGAACTAAGCTCAAGCAGTTGGGCTTTTTCTTCAAGAGCAGCCCTTACGTTTTCTAACTCTTTTTTCTTTAATTCGGAGCTTTCATATTGCTCCTCTAGTTTTTCGTTCGTTGTCCTTAACACTTCTTGTTGTAATTGCAGTTCTTCAGCTTGTGCTTGAAGCTCCTCTGATTGAACTTGTAATTCTTCTGTTAATGCTTGTGATTCCTGTAGTAGTTTTTCTACCTTCATTCTATTGGCAATACTATTTATGGTGATCCCTATCTTGCCAATCACTTCTTTAAGAAGTCTCTCTTGGGAGAGATTAAATGATTCAAATGATGCAATCTCGATTACAGCAAGGACCTCTTCTTCAAATTTAACTGGTAAAATGATTGTATTTTTGGGTGGAGCTATACCAACACCAGAACCAATTTTTATGTAATCTTCTGGGAGATGATTTAGCATCAGTACCCGCTTTTCAACTGCAGCCTGACCAATTAGACCCTCACCAATTTTAAAACGCTCAAATTCGTTATTTTTATCCGAAAGTGCGTAAGAAGCGATTCTATGAAGATACTCCTGATTTCCTTCCGTTTCTTTTATATAAAAAGCACCATAATTTGCTTCAACCATTGGTACAAGCTGTGTAATTAATGCTTCAGCCAACATTTGAACACTACCCACTTCTGGGTACATTGTCGCTATTTCAGCAACCTTTGTTTTGAGCCAACTATTCTCTTCTGCTTCTTCTTTTAGTTGTTTTTCAAGTTTGCTATGGCCTTCTAAGGATGTAGCCATCCGATTAAATGCATTTGCAATCGCACCGATTTCATCTTTGGAATGGATTTCAATCCGAGGCAATGTACCATTATTATTGCTTGTCACACTTTTCATCACCGCTGTTACATGGTTAAGGTTCTTTGTAATATTTCTAATAATCCATAATGTAAGCCCTATTCCTAGAGCTAGCCCTATAGCCATATAGATATAGATGATTTTTACTGCCCAATTATATGTATCTCTTGATCTGAGAAGTTCGTTTTTTAATTCCTGTTCTTGTAACCCATGAAGAAGATCTGCTAATTGAAGCATTCTTTGTCGAGTGATTTCTGCTTCATTCCATAATGTTGTTTGTAATGAAGGTTCACTTTCTAAACTTTGAAGAGTGATGATCTGCTGTGCCATTGATTTATAGGAATCCTGGAGCGTCTTAAATTTTGCAATTAATTCTTGAGATTTTTCTTGATGATCTAATTTTTCAAGGGACTCAATCGCAAGTTTAATATTTATATGCGATTGTTCCCAATCATTGAGGGTGGGTGTCTCTTTTTCAACAGATTTTCCATTCGTCATTTCTCTTATCTCTCGACCAACATTTGCAATCTCGTACTTAATATTTGAGGTCATTTTAATACGATCGTGAAGCTCGTTAACCACAACATGCATATTTACGGTTGATTGTTCTAGCATATTCATTAAAATTATGACGATAACAGAAATTAATAACAAAATTGAGCCTATACTAGCGTAGAGCTTTGTACTAAATTTCATATTGCCTCCGTATCAACGTAGTTTGAATATCCGATATATTCAGACTTTTTTAGAGTTTAAAAGTCATCTATTCTTGACGTACTTTGTCTTATTATAAGATATTATCATACCTTAGAACCGTCAACCTCAATATTTTTGGAAATCACTTTTTAAAAGAATGCATTCACTATATAAAAACAAAAAAAGGCTCCCTAAAAATCTAATCATGACTTTTAGAACAGCCGTTTCTTTCATATCTATTTTTATTTATGACAGCTGTGATGTGATAACTTTTCCTAGAATTTTGATTCCCTTAACAATTTCCTTTTCTTCCGCATAACTAAAAGAAAGCCGCAAATAATTTGTTCCATCTTCTTGATTGTGAAAGAAATATTTTCCAGGAATATACGATACACCCTTTGCAAGAGCATAGGTTAATAATTGTGATGTATCGACACCTTCTATTTTGACCCATACAAAGTAACCCCCTTCAGGCACAAACCAGGAAGCCGACCTCGGAAGGTATTGTTCCAGTGCAGAAAGTAAGACTTCACATTTTCCCTTATACGTTCCTCGTAAATAACTGAACCGCTCATCTACACTCGTTTTTTGTAGGTATGATGCCATTGTGGCTTGAGCAAATGGATGATCTAAATCCTTTTTAAACCAGGCTAAAGCAGAAATAACATCACTAACTCCAGTTATCCACCCAATCCTCATACCGGGTGCCACTACCTTGGAAAATGAACCAATATGCAATACTCGATCCTTTTTATCCATTGCTTTTAAAGGGATTGGTCGCTTCGTAAAGAATAATTCCCCATATGCATGATCTTCTAAAATAAGAAAATGATAAGTGTCAGCAAGTTCCAATAGATGCTGCCTACGTTTGGATGTCATGGTCGTCCCTGTTGGATTTTGAAACGTAGGAATCGTATAGAGAAAACGAGGAAGAGGCAAATCTCTCTTTTTCCTCTCGGACAGCAATTCTTCTAATCGATTTGTTTTTAGTCCATGCTCATCTACTGGAATATTGATAAACTGATTCGTATAGTTTTGAAAGATTTCCAGTGCCTCCATATATGTAGGAGATTCAATGGCTACGACTGTATCATCATCTATCAGAATACGAGCAACCAGATCAAGCGCCTGACAAGCGCCTGACGTAATCAAAAGTTCCCCCGGTGAAACATGAATACCCGTTTTCGCCAACCTTTCTTGAACTAGCTCTTTGAGTTTTGCAATACTCGGACTTCCAAGATAATGGAGAGGTAAATCCTGTTCCTCTTCAAGTAACCTGACAGCTGCTTGTTTTAGCTGCTTTACAGGAATTAGAGCAGGTGCTGGATAACCTGAACTCAGACGAATACACTCCTTCGGAAGCTCTGGTATCCATTCACCCGGTGG
>JBEQAC010000232.1:0-5336 GCA_041640535.1 Bacillaceae bacterium | reverse complement strand
GTTTTCTGCTTCAAGAAATTGCTTCTGTGCAAAGAAGTGACTGAATGTTATAGAAGGAACCATGGTGATTAATATATAAATAATAATATTTTTGATGGTTTTTTGAATAATCATAAGGATGTTCTCCTTAAAAAAATTAATTAATAAAATCATACAACTTTTCCGATCGAGTTTCTATAGATTCCTTAAATACTTCCAAATTGTGATAGAACAGGTAGTTTGTGTTTAACGAATGAATCTATTCTCTTCGTAGGAAACTACTTGCAAGGAGGTTTCCGATATGAATGTTATTACAACGTTTAAGGAAAAGAAAAGAGAAAAGCAAATAAATTATGAAAGAAAGATGCTTCGTGAAATCTCTTTGGAGAAGCTAAAGGAGAGCATCAATCACAATTTTGGAACCTACTTAAGAATTAAAACTCCGTTTGTTAAGGCGATTGAAGAGGGTTGTATGGATATCGCTATTGAAGCCTATTTGTTAGGAGCAAGATATAGTAAATTTGGTTATTATGGAGAATCAATCGAGAGCGTAAAAACCCGAAGTTATTATGATGAAAAATATCTAGTAGATACAATCTTTGAGTTTATCACCTATTGGACAAACGCGGAGGATCGTGTAAGTGAATCTTTATACTATACATGTGAACATTACGTGGATCAATGGTGGCAAGAAGGCTTTTCAAAAGGTGAGAAAAGATATCGACTAAAACTACATTGAAAATAATGTTGTGAGAATAGAAACATCAAATAATCATATTCCTCTACCCTGTCCCATATAGTTAAAAGAGCGGACATGCAGGAGGGGAAATTGTGAGAAAGAGTCTGAAGCTAGGTGTTATTATTATTGGTTTTGCTGTTTTATTCCTTGTTTTTCAAATACAGTACTTAGACAGGGCTTCCTTAAGTCAGTGGAATTTACCTCTTTCAGGGAAAATTATTATTCTTGACCCAGGACATGGGGGCCCAGATGGTGGTGCCAGTAGTGGTGACGTTCTTGAGAAAGACATTGCACTTGAGATTACGCTGAAGCTTAGAGACTACCTGCAAGAACAGGGTGCACTTGTACAGATGATAAGAACGGAAGATACTGACTTAGCTAATGAAGATACTAGAGGCTATAGTCGCAGGAAATCGGAGGATTTGAGAAAGCGGGTTACGATCATTAACAACTCAGAGGCCGATTTATTTCTAAGTATCCACCTAAATGCAATCCCATCTCCAAGGTGGAGGGGGGCACAAACCTTCTATTATGGATCTTATCAGGAAAATGAAGCACTTGCTAAATTTATTCAAGATGAGTTAAGAAAAAACCTTGGAAATACAGATCGGAAGGCAAAAAAAATCAATACGGTTTATTTAATGAAAAAAGCTACGAAGCCAGGTGCACTTGTGGAGGTAGGTTTTTTATCAAATGCTGAAGAAAGAAACCTGCTAATAAAAGAAGATTACCAAACGAAGGTAGCAGAATCGATCTATCTAGGTATGCTAAGATATTTTTCTAATGAAAGTAACCCACCTGATTAAAGGGGGGTATTTTTATATATCTTGATATGAGCTATCTCACACTTAATCTATACCCACTTGTGATATACTAAAAATAATCAAAAAAATAGGGGTGGAAGTTTTGATTTCTGAAAATGCCGTTCTTCAAATACTGACAAAAATTAAAGATCCATTTTTACATAAGACACTAGAAGAAACAAATGGAATCCAAGAAATAAAGATTAAAGAAGAAAAAGCTCATGTGAGTGTGAAAATTGCGCTCGCAAAAACAGGTACATCTGAACAGCTTCATTTACAAAACCGAATTGTAAACGCATTAAAAGAAGCGGGTGCCGAATCGGTAGGATTGCGTTTTACTGAATTACCTGCAGAGGAACTGCAGCGCCATAATTCAGATGAGTCTGATTCATTACTAGCTCCAAGTAGTCAGACGACCTTTATCGCAATTGCAAGTGGTAAGGGAGGAGTGGGTAAATCAACGGTATCGGTTAATTTGGCTGTCTCTTTAGCTAGGCTCGGAAAAAAAGTAGGGCTAGTTGATGCTGATATTTATGGTTTTAGTGTTCCTGATATGATGGGAATTACCAAAAGGCCTGTGGTTAGAGGAGAAAAAATCATACCGGTAGAGAGATTTGGCGTAAAGGTCATCTCTATGGGCTTTTTTGTAGAAGATAATTCACCAGTAATTTGGAGAGGACCAATGCTAGGGAAAATGCTTGGAAATTTCTTTAACGATGTGGAATGGGGTCCACTTGATTATCTCTTGCTTGATTTACCGCCAGGAACTGGAGATGTAGCACTTGATGTTCATACAATGCTTCCTGCTTGTAAAGAAATAATCGTGACAACACCACATCCGACTGCTGCCTTCGTAGCAGCAAGAGCGGGTGCGATGGCTTTAAAAACAGACCACGAAATTATTGGAGTCATCGAAAATATGTCTTATTTCGAAAGTAAGCTCACAGGAGAAAAAGAGTATGTATTTGGTCAAGGTGGCGGAGAAAAACTGGCTGATGAATTACAAACAGTGGTTCTAGGTCAACTTCCATTACAACAACCAGATTGGAACAATGATGATTTTGCTCCATCGATCTATGATCAGGAGCATAGAGTGGGCAAAGTCTATATGGAAATAGCACAAAAGGTTGTTGAAACAGTTTAAAAATTTAAGGACTGACCTAATTGAAGGTCAGTCCTTAAATTTTATTGAGATTTTTCCTCGTTCTCTGCACTAGCTGATTTCGCTGATTGCATTTCCTCAGCCGCTTTAATCAGAAGTTCCTGTATTTTTGCTTTATATAATGGGCTTTCAAAGGTTTCACTCATGACCGTTTGGAGATGACCGCGGTATTCCTTGCTTTTTAAGATGCGAACTAATTCTTCTTCGAGCTCTGGGTCCTTCATAATATCAATCATCATCCCTTGGTACTCTGGGTCCTTCATTAACCCTTTAATTAATTTTTCATGTTCACTTTGCATGCTCTTTGCAAAAGATTCAACAAATTTAGGATCCTCAAATGTCTTTTTCCAAAACTCTACACCCTTGTCAGAGGTTAAGGTATCTTGAATTGATTTGGTGACTATGACCTGATCCATGACAAAATTTTGTCTCATTTCTTCATCTGTCATGATTTCCTGAATCGCTTTTTTTCCTTCATCTGTCTTTAAAATATCTACAACCATTTTCTTGGTTTGATCATAGTCTATTTGGTTGCCTCCTTGCTCCGCAGGGGCACAACCGATAATGACAAGAAAAGAACTAAAGATGAGGAGCAACATTAACTTTTTCATTTGATAAAAGCTCCTTTCAAGAGTAATCCTTATCTTTAATATGAATTTTCCGCTAAAATATATACACATAAATTGTGGTGAAGCTATGGTAATTTTGAGTTGTCATTGGTAAAATCAAATCGTTAGAATGAACGTGCTTTCCATATCTTCATTTATTTTTCAAATAACTTCTGGAGGACTTAAAAGTGAATAGCCGTAACTGGGTTCGATTATTTTTATCTACTTTAATAATTGGTGCAATAAGTACATCGATTGTAGGGTTTGCCCTAAAATGGGCTGAGTATAAGCCTTTATTTATCTCATTTGACATCATAGAAATCCTCTCTATATTACTTTGGCTTATTGGTGTCGGTTTTATTTTTAGCATTATTAGCCAAATGGGCTTTTTTGCTTATTTAACCGTACATCGATTCGGCTTAGGTATTTTTAAGAAATTATGGCACTCTGTACAGTTAGTCATAATTGCATTTGTATTGTTTGACCTTATTTATTTTCGATATCAAGCATTTGCTACAGAAGGAGACTCTCTTCTTCCTTATGTATTAGTTGCAATATTCTTGTTGCTCTATGGAATGTTGGTTGCTTATATTAAAATGACGATGACAAATAAGCAAGCTTTTGTGCCAGCTTTGTTTTTTATGTACGTGGTTACTACAATTGAATGGTTTCCTGCTTTACGTGTAAATGATGAGAGTTGGTTATATTTAATGCTCTTCCCATTATTAATTTGTAACGCATATCAACTGATCATTCTTCCTAAATTAACAAGTAAAAAAAGCTGATCCACTGATCAGCTTTTTTAATTTAATTCCTTTTCACTAGCTTTTGCGTTTGAAATCAAGTCTGAGACACTTAGATTAGAATACCCTTTTTGTTTTAACTCCTTAATAATCACCGGGAGGGCTTTTTCTGTTTGCTTAGCCGAATCAGAAGCATGTAAAAGGACGATATTTCCCCCTTTTGTTTTTGTCACAACATTACTAACAATCTCTTCAACACCAGGATTTTTCCAATCTTTTGAGTCAATACTCCAATGAACAAAGGTATAACCTAATGTATCCGCAATTTTTAATACATTTTTATTGAACTGGCCTGTAGGCGCGCGTAATAACGTAACCTTTTTTATCCCCATTTTATTAAAAACCTCTTGAGCCTTTAATATATCTCGTCTTATTTTTGCATCTTCCATCTTAGTGTAATTTTCATAGTTATAGCCTAGACTTCCGATTTCGTGACCATCTTCAATAATACGCTTTACGATATCGGGATGTCTTTCTGCCCATGAACCAGATAAAAAGAAGGTTGCATTTTTAATTCCAGAATTCTTTAGTTCATCAAGAATTGGAATTGCCTTTGTGTCCCCCCAACTGATATTGAATGTTAAAGCGATATTTTTCCCTTTTTCTTCCCCTTTATAAATTGCCCTTGGGCCCTTTTCGTTGGAAAAAACCGAGGTAGTCCCATTTTCAATGTACAAAACACCTGCGGTGAAGAATGAGGCTACAAGAATAATAAGAGTCTGTTTAATTTTCTTCCCGTTCAATATGAAAAAGAAATTCATTTCGATATTCCCCCTAAAAACTTTCTTCTCTCCTTGTCTACATCATATGCTTGTCAATGCGAGATATGAGAGCTATATCAATAAAAAATATTTTTCATAATTTCTCTATTAGTGGAAATAACTAGAATTAATAATCCAGTTGAGGTGAAACAATGTTAGGTTTACTTGTGAATAAGAAAGAAATAAAAGAAATAGAGTATTTATTAAAGCGCGAAATGGAAGAAATACTTTTGGATATAGAAGATTCAAGAATAGACCATATTGTTAAAAGGGCAATGGAAGAGAGATACAAAATTCTTTTTCAATTATTTAAGCGGGTAGCCCCTCCAACTGAATGTACAAAATACATTAGAACAAATACAATAAAAGTTTGAAAAAATGCAAGGTAGAGCTAATCTTAGTTCTATCTTTTTATTTTTTGTTGACATTGGTTTATTATGGTGGTATATTATTTTTCGTTGTCCTTTCGACAGCTTAGTTT
>JBEQAC010000231.1:0-5366 GCA_041640535.1 Bacillaceae bacterium | reverse complement strand
AAGCAGCCCGTCATTCGGACAGAGAACAATAAAAATGGGGATGCCCAGTCCGAAGCAACGCGTCATTCGGACAGAGAGCAATAAAAACCAGGATGCCCAGTCCGAACCCGCTCCGCATTCGGACAGAGAACAATAAAAAATCGGGAGGCTCAGTCCGAAGCAACGCGTCATTCGGACAGAGAGCAATAAAAACCAGGATGCCCAGTCCGAACCCGCTCCGCATTCGGACAGAGAACAATAAAAAATCGGGAGGCTCAGTCCGAAGCAACCCATCATTCGGACAGAGAGCAATAAAAACCAGGAATGTCCAGTCCAATCCCGCTCCGCATTCGGACAGAGAACAATAAAAATGGGGATGCCCAGTCCGAAGCAACCCATCATTCGGACAGAGAGCAATAAAAACCAGGATGCCCAGTCCGAACCCGCTCCGCATTCGGACAGAGAGCAATAAAAACCTGGATACTCAGTCCGAAGCAGCCCATCATTCGAACAGACCGCAAATAAAATCATTCTTGTCCTGTCAGAATCATCTTTCCCCAAGCGGGCATAACAGAAATCTCTAATCGTCCAATTTTAACTGCCTCCTACATATCAATAGCAACAGTATTTGTAAGTGGCTTGTTTATATTGTTTAATTGTAATAAAACAAATCAAATTAAAGAAAACCACGTCTCGAGTTTGTAATCATTGTTACAAAGATTTATGATATAATTAGTGAGTTGTATAAAATTTTTGGGATTAAAATATAGAGGAAGTGTGAGAATGCCATTTGGAGATTTCCCAATTTTAAATTACCTTTCCAATATAATCGATATTCTCCTTGTTTGGTATGTAATATATAGACTAATAATCGTCATAAGAGGTACAAAAGCGGTACAGTTAATAAATGGAATTATTGTAATAGTTGTTGTACGTATGTTAAGTGCGTTTTTAGAATTACATACTTTACAATGGTTAATGGATCAAGCCCTAACATGGGGGTTTTTGGCAATTATTATTATTTTTCAACCTGAACTAAGGCGGGCGTTGGAGCAATTAGGAAGAGGTCGCATCTTCTCGAGAACCGGTACCGATGAAGATGATCATCAAACAAAACTTATTGAATCGATCATAAAATCAACGGATTACATGGCTAAACGTCGAATTGGTGCCTTAATTTCTATTGAACGAGACACGGGGATGGGAGATTACATTGAAACCGGGATTCCCTTACATGCGAAGGTTTCTTCAGAGCTTTTGATCAACATCTTTATTCCTAATACACCATTGCATGATGGAGCTGTGATTATTCAGAAAAATCAACTCGCTGCCGCGGCCTGTTACTTACCGTTATCTGAAAGTCCATTCATCTCTAAAGAGCTTGGAACGAGGCATAGAGCCGCATTAGGAATAAGTGAAGTAACAGATAGTCTGACCATTGTTGTTTCAGAAGAAACCGGAAGTGTATCATTGACGAAAAATGGTGAACTTCATCGGGATTTAAAGCAAGATCACTTGCGAGAATTGCTTGAAAAAGAATTAAAGGTAAACAATGGTTCTACTTCCTCAACACGTTGGCATTGGAGGGGGAAGAGAAATGGATAAGTTTATGAACAATCATTGGGTGTTGCGAATTGTTGCCTTATTATTAGCTTTAATGCTATTTATGTCAGTAAGCTTTGAGACACAACCAAAATCAACAAGTCCAATTGGTTTAGCAACCTCCACAAATCATGTTGAAACAATTACAGATGTTCCTGTAAATATCACATACAATGAAGAGGCACATGTGGTATCAGGAGTTCCACCCTCTGTTAGTGTAACGCTAGAAGGACCTGTCAGTATTACAAAAACGGCTGCACTTCAAAAAGACATTGAGGTATATGCAGACCTTACTAATTTGGATATAGGTACACATAAGATTAAATTAAATTATCGAAATGTATCCGATCGAATTGTCGTGACTATTGAACCCATCGAAATTACTATTGTTATTAAAGAAAAGGTAACGGTTGAATTACCAGTTGAGGTTGATTTTATTAATCAGACTGAAATGGCAGATGGCTATATTGCAGAACAAGCAATTGTTAAGCCGAACGTAGTGAAAATTACAGGGGCAAGAGATGAAATTGAACAAATTGCCCTTGTAAAAGGGTTGGTTGACTTAAAAGGCGTGAGTGAAACCATTGTTCAGGAATCTAGGGTAGCGGTCTACGATCGAAACCAGAACACATTGTCAGTCACGGTGGAGCCATCCATTGTTGAAATTACTGTACCGATTACTAGTCCAAGTAAAAAAGTACCTTTTAAAATTAAACGTAATGGGACACTAAGAGAAGGATTAAGTATTGTGAGTATCGAGTCGGTACCAAATGAAGTGACAATTTATGGGCCAAAGGAAGTCATCGATCCAATCGAATTCATTGATGGTGTGGTCATCGATTTAGATAAAATTACAGAAGATACCACTTTAGAAGTAGCAATTCCATTACCAGAAGGAATTGAGAAAATTTCACCTGAAACGATTAAGATTAAAATTGATATAGAAAAAGAAGAACAACGAAGACTGACAAATCTTCCAATACAAAGCTTTGGCTTAGGAAGTGGACTAGCTATTGAGTTTGTTGATCCAGACTCAGCAACATTAGACCTCGATATTCTGGGTGCATCTAGCATATTAGAAACAATAAGACCAGTTGATATTGAATTATATTTAAACGTAACAAATTTAGGTGCAGGAGAACATGATGTTCCAATCGAAGTAAATGGTCCGCAGAATATATCATGGAAACTTCCGCAAGAAAAAGCACGAATCATCATTTCTGAACGTTAAAGACTAGTTGGATAGGTGAACAAAGGAGAGAAAATATATGGGTAAATATTTTGGTACAGACGGAGTTAGAGGGGTAGCAAACAGTGAACTTACTCCTGAACTAGCTTTCAAGGTTGGGCGCTATGGTGGATATATTCTAACTAAGGATAAAAATCGTCCTAAAGTATTAATTGGACGTGACACGAGAATTTCTGGTCATATGTTAGAAGGAGCTTTAGTTGCAGGACTATTGTCCATTGGTGCAGAGGTCATGAGGCTTGGAGTGATCTCTACACCAGGTGTTGCATACTTAACAAAAGCACTAGGGGCTGAGGCTGGTGTAATGATCTCAGCTTCACATAATCCAGTTGCTGATAATGGAATTAAATTTTTCGGATCAGATGGTTTTAAACTGACAGATGAACAAGAAAAAGAAATTGAAGATTTATTAGATCAGGAAGTAGATCAACTCCCAAGGCCAACAGGTGGGGATTTGGGACAAGTAAATGATTATTTTGAAGGTGGTCAAAAGTACCTTCAATTCCTGAAACAAACAGTCGATGAGGACTTCTCTGGTATTCATGTAGCATTAGATTGTGCACATGGAGCAACTTCTGCTTTAGCTACTCATTTATTTGCAGATTTGGATGCAGATATTTCAACTATTGGAAGTTCTCCAAATGGTTTAAATATCAATGAAGGTGTTGGGTCTACCCACCCTGAAACTTTAGCAGCATTTTTACAAGAAAAAGAAGCAGATGTAGGTTTGGCTTTTGATGGAGATGGAGATCGTTTAATAGCAGTGGATGAAAATGGTGAAATCGTTGATGGTGATCAAATTATGTTCATCTGTGCAAAATACATGAATGAGTTTGGTCGCTTAAAACATCAAACGGTTGTATCAACAGTTATGAGCAACCTTGGCTTTTATAAGGCGCTTGAAACAGAAGAAATCAAAAGTGCTCAAACAGCTGTAGGGGATCGTTATGTGGTTGAGGAAATGAGAAAAGGTGGCTTTAATCTTGGTGGAGAGCAATCAGGCCATATTATTTTCCTTGATTATAATACAACAGGAGATGGTCTACTTACTGGATTACAGTTAGTAAACATAATGAAAATAACAAAAAAACCATTATCACAGCTAGCAAATGAAATGAAAAAATATCCTCAAAAGTTAGTAAATGTGAAAGTTCTTGATAAAAACAAGGTAATGGATAATGCTAATATTAAGCAAGTAATTGAAGCTGTGGAAGCTGAAATGAATGGCAATGGTAGAATATTAGTTAGACCTTCAGGTACAGAGCCGTTAGTTCGTGTAATGGCTGAGGCACCATCAAGTGAGCAATGTGAAGAGTATGTAAATCGAATTGTTGATGTAGTAATAAAAGAAATGGGTATGGAATAACAAATCAATTACGTATAAAATATGCATAAGCTGCACAAAATGGCTTCTTATGCATATTTTATTTTATTAAGAGGACTATTTGTTGTGCTCTATAAAGAACAAAAGTGTTGACGTTTTTAAAATTCGTGGTAGAATAAAGACTGTACTTTTATTCATGAAAAGAAAGTGAGGATTGGGGTTACAATATAATATAAGCGCCTGGACTAAATCTTGCTCGGAAAGTTGATTTAGTTGACGAGGATGGAGGTTTATCGAAATGTCGGCGGATGCCTCCCGGTTGAAACAATCACAACCGAAAGTTCTTCTTAAAACCATTGAGGTAACTCTTTGAACAAAGAGAAGGATATGATGAATAAAGAATACCAAAATAATGGATAAGGGGGCACGGAAGTCCCCTGACTTCGTGCCTCCCTAAAATAGGAGGACTATAACTATGTGCGGAATCGTTGGATATATTGGTAAAGGTGATACAAAGGAAATTCTATTAAGAGGTCTTGAGAAGCTAGAATACCGTGGATATGACTCTGCTGGAATTGCTGTATTAAATGAAAATGGAGTTCATGTTTTCAAAGAAAAAGGACGAATCGCTGTTCTACGTGAATCTGTTGATCCTAGTGTTGATGCTACTGTCGGTATCGGACATACAAGATGGGCAACACACGGTGTTCCTAGCCAAGTGAATGCACATCCACATCAAAGTACTTCTGAAAGATTTACTTTAGTTCATAATGGTGTAATTGAAAACTATTCGATTCTAAAGCGCGAGTATCTTCAAGGTTTAGAGCTAAAAAGTGAAACAGATACTGAAGTTATTGTGCAAATCATTGATAAATTTGTAAAAGAAGGTTATCAAGTTGAAGAAGCATTTAGAAAAACATTAGGTCTGTTAAAAGGCTCTTATGCGATTGCATTATTAGATGAGCAAAATAAAGAAACCATTTATGTTGCTAAAAGTAAAAGTCCATTATTAGTCGGTCTTGGTGATCACTTTAATGTTGTCGCAAGTGATGCTATGGCCATGTTACAAGTCACTGATCAATATTTAGAAATTATGGATAAAGAGATTGTTATTGTAACGGATGAGTCGATTACAATCAAAAATCTTGCAGGCGAAGTGATCGAGCGTGCGCCTTATACAGCAGAATTAGATGCAAGTGATATTGAAAAAGG
>JBEQAC010000230.1:0-5366 GCA_041640535.1 Bacillaceae bacterium | reverse complement strand
TTAAGGTTATTGGAGAAGCAGCACACGAGGAGAAGAATGTTTTTTCAAAGCAAACCGCTTGGTATATGACTAGAATGCTTGAAGGAGTAGTTGATGAGGGAACGGCAAAATCGGGAAACTATACGGGAGCATTAGCAGGAAAAACAGGAACAACAAACCTACCAGGCAAAGAAAAGGCCATCAAGGATGCTTGGTTTGTTGGGTATACGCCCTCTGTTGTAGGAGCTGTCTGGATGGGATACGACCGAACGGATGAACAGCATTATTTAAAGGGTGGTAGTGTATACCCTACGAGGTTATTTAAAGAAATACTAGAAAAATCAGAGCTAACAAAAGAGGTTTCTTTTACTCTGCCGTCTGATGTAGCGGAACTAGAGCCACCAATACGTTTGAAGGAAGTGACAGATTTATCCGCTACGATCTCATTTAAACCATTTGGTCTATTCACGGTAACATTAAATTGGACACCTGCAACTGACCAACGGATTGAATATCGAATTTATAAAAAGCAACATAATAAAATTACTTATGTTGCAAGTGTTGACGGGAAGGGAACCATTAATTTGGAAAATGTAAATATCTTCTCGATGCCTTCTTATTATGTGGTTCCGTTTAATAATCAAACAGAAGAAGAAGGGAAACAGTCAAATACTGTTCGACCTGAATTTTTTAAAAGGCACTAAAATACGTCAATTTTTTGACATTTGAGCATGAATCTATGCAAAATAGGAAAGAAACAATTATAGTGAAAGTAGAAGGTGTCTCAATGTGCCTGGCACTCTAAATTACTCAATTGTTATGATATTGAGAAATGGTGCCTGGCACTTTGCTATGTAATAGCCTGTTCTATGGAGTTTACTAAAATAATTACATTACATAAACTAGTGTTTGGTTAAACTGAAAGGTGGATAAATAAGATGAGTACGATTACAAATGATACATTTCTAAAGGCCTGTAGAGGGGAAGCAGTAAATCATGTACCTTTATGGTATATGAGGCAGGCTGGACGATCACAGCCAGAATATCGAGAACTAAAAGAGAAATATAGTTTATTTGAAATAACCCATCAGCCTGAAATCTGTGCGTATGTGACAAGACTTCCGGTCGAGCAATATAATGTAGATGCTGCCATTTTATATAAGGATATTATGACACCGCTACCTGCTATTGGGGTTGATGTTGAAATTAAAACAGGAATTGGCCCAGTAATTAGTAACCCAATACGCTCATTAAAAGATGTAGATGCATTGGGGAAAATTTATCCAAAAGACGATGTACCATATGTGTTAGATACAATTAAATTACTTACAACTGAGCAATTATCTGTTCCGTTAATTGGTTTTGCTGGTGCGCCATTTACCCTTGCTAGCTATATGATTGAGGGTGGACCATCCAAAAATTATAACAAGACGAAAGCCTTTATGTACGCTGAACCAAAGGCGTGGTTCGCATTAATGAATAAGCTTGGTGATATGACCATTACATATGTCAAAGCACAAATTGAAGCAGGTGTAAGTGCAATCCAAATATTCGATTCTTGGGTTGGGGCATTAAATGTAGCAGATTATCGTCAATTTATTAAGCCTGTTATGCACCGTATATTCACGGAATTACGTTCAGAGGGAGTTCCGCTCATCATGTTCGGTGTTGGGGCTAGTCATTTAGCTTTAGAATGGAATGACCTCCCGCTTGATGTAGTCGGTTTGGATTGGCGTTTACCAATCTCTCAAGCACGTGATATAGGTATTAATAAAACTGTACAAGGAAATCTTGATCCAGCCATTCTTCTTGCACCTTGGGAAGTAATTGAAGAAAGAACGAAAGAAATATTGGATCAAGGAATGAAACAACCGGGTTATATTTTTAACTTAGGACATGGTGTATTTCCTGAGGTTCAGCCGGATACTTTGAAAAGATTGGCGGCTTTTGTTCATGACTATTCTATGAATAAATAAGCTTTTAAATTTACGATAATACAAAGAAATATTAAAATGAATACTAGATAATAATTATTTTAATTAAATTATACGAGGTGTTTTAAATAGATGACAAAGAAAAAAATGGGATTACTAGTAATGGCTTATGGAACTCCCTACAAGGAAGAAGACATTGAAAGATATTATACTCATATTCGACATGGGCGTACTCCTTCACAGGAAGCATTACAAGATTTGAAAGATCGGTATGAAGCCATTGGCGGTATCTCCCCTTTAGCAAAAATTACGGAAGAACAAGCAATTAAGCTGGAACAACATTTAAATGAAATTCAAGACGAAATTGAATTTAAAATGTACTTAGGACTAAAGCATATAGAGCCTTTTGTGGAAGATGCAGTCCAACAAATGCATAAGGATGGGTTGACAGAGGCTGTGAGCATTGTGTTAGCTCCACACTTCTCTACTTTTAGTATTAAATCTTACAACGGTCGTGCAAAAGAAGAAGCAGAAAAATTAGGCGGACTCGTCATCCATTCAGTTGAAAGCTGGTATGATGAACCTAAATTTATTCAATACTGGGCGAAAAAGGTGCAAGAAACATTTCGATCAATGGATGAAGCTGAACGTGAAAAAGCAGTACTAATTGTTTCAGCACATAGTTTACCAGAAAAAATAATTGCAGCAGGGGATCCATATCCTACTCAATTACAAGGGACAGCGGATTTAATTGCTGAAGCAGCCGGAGTGACAAACTATGAAATTGGTTGGCAAAGTGCAGGCAATACCCCAGAACCATGGATAGGTCCAGATGTACAAGATTTAACAAGAGAATTACATGAGAAAAAAGGCTATACCTCCTTTGTATATGTTCCAGCTGGCTTCGTATCCGATCATTTAGAAGTATTATTTGATAATGATATTGAATGTAAAGTTGTAACAGATGAGATTGGTGCGAAGTATTATCGACCTGAAATGCCAAATGCTCAACCAGAATTTATTAGCTGTTTAGCAACCGTTGTATTAAAACAAATCCAATAAACAATTGATACAAATAAATAGTAAAGAAGGCGATGGACGTGAGTGATGTAAACCATAAGGTGGTCATCATAGGTGGGGGAATTACAGGGTTAACGGCAGCCTACTACTTACAAAAAGAAGCAAAGACAAAAGGGTTAGAAATAGAATGCCTTCTACTTGAGGCGAGTCACAAATTAGGTGGGAAAATTCAAACGATTGTAAAAGATGGATTTGTCATAGAAAAGGGACCTGATTCGTTTTTAGCAAGAAAACAAAGCGCTGCTCGTTTAGCAAGGGAAGTGGGCCTTGGCAATAAATTAGTCTATAATTCATCAGGCAAATCCTATGTTCTTGTAAGAGGAAAACTATATCCCATGCCAGGTGGATCGATTATGGGAATCCCTACACAGGTTGGACCGTTTGTTACAACAGGCTTGTTCTCACCTATTGGGAAGTTAAGGGCAGGATTTGATTTCTTCTTACCTCGAACAAATGAGATTGGTGATCAATCACTAGGACAATTTTTTAGAAGACGATTAGGTGATGAAGTCGTTGATAATCTTATCGAACCATTATTATCAGGGATCTATGCTGGAGATATTGATCATTTAAGCTTAATGTCTACCTTTCCACAGTTCTATCAAGTGGAGCAAAAACATCGTAGTTTAATCCTTGGAATGAAGCAAATGTCACCACCGAAACCTAAAGGTAGTGCATCAGCACAAAAACCAAGTGGTATGTTTCTAACGGTTTCTACAGGTCTTCAGTCATTTGTTGAACAAATTGAATCAAAGCTTGAAAACGGGTCAGTAAAGCTTGGAATTAAAGTCGATCATGTTGAGAAGGAGAACTCTAGGTACCTTCTTCATCTAAGTAATGGAGAATTATTATCTGCTGATAGTGTCATTGTTGCAACACCACACCAAGCAACACAAGCGATGTTTTCACAGTATTCCTTCTTTGATTCGTTTAAGGTGATGCCTTCAACTTCAGTAGCAAATGTGGCAATGGCGTTTTCAGAGTCAGCGATAAAGAAGGATATTGATGGTACCGGCTTTGTTGTTTCAAGAAATAATGATTATACGATTACGGCTTGTACGTGGACACATAAAAAATGGTCTCATTCCACGCCAAAAGGAAAAGTTCTTTTACGCTGTTATGTTGGAAGATCTGGTGATGAAGCAATTGTTGAGCAATCTGATGATGAAATCATTCAAGTTGTGTTAGATGATCTTAATAAAACAATGGACATCACAGAAAAGCCTGAATTCTCGATTGTAACACGTTGGAAGAATGCAATGCCGCAATATATGGTTGGCCACATGGAGAGGATAAAGGAGATCAAGTCATCAATGAACGCTCAGCTGCCTGGTGTTTTTCTTGCGGGAGGCTCATACGAGGGACTGGGAATTCCAGACTGTATTGACCAAGGAGAGGCTGCAGTTCAACAGGTTTTAGATTATTTAAATACGAAACAAAGAGAGCTAGTTCCTTCGCTATAGGTTTCAAATCCAAACATAGTTTATCATTTCCAGTCAGAAAACCCCCATCTTCAAGATGCGTTAGCAGATAAGTGGGGGATGAATGGCTTTTTTTGTTTTTTTCGTAAAATTAATGTTCGAAAGTAGCTAAACGAGAAATATATTTGGTATAATTAACCTATCGAACTGATGTTCCGGAGGTGAGAGTGATGAAGCAACACAAAGCATTTAAATTTCGAATCTATCCGAATAAACAACAAGCTACGTTAATCAATAAAACAATTGGTTGTTCGCGCTTTGTGTTCAATCACTTTCTAAACAAATGGAATGCTAGTTTCGAAGAAACAGGCAAAGGATTAAACTACAATAGCTGTGCAAAGGAGCTACCTCCTTTGAAAAAACAACACCAATGGTTGAAAGAAGTAGATAGCATTTCTCTTCAATCAACAGTTAAGAACCTTTCAGAAGCGTATAATCGCTTTTTTAAAAAACAAAACCAAAAACCACGTTTTAAAAACAAGAAAAACCCTACACAAAGCTACACGACTAAGTTTACGAATGGTAATATTGAAGTGTTTGAAAAACACATAAAATTACCAAAACTTGGACTTGTTAAATATGCAAACAGTAGAAATGTTGAGGGACGTATTATATCTGCAACTATAAGGCGTAACCCTTCGGAAAAATACTTTGTTTCCATTTTAACAGAATTAGAGATTCAACCTCTACCGAAGGTAGAGAAAATGATTGGTATTGATTTGGGTATCAAGGATTTTGCTATCTGTTCCGATGGAACAGTATTTCCTAACCCTAAATACTTATCAAAATATGAAAAAGAGCTTATTCGTTGGCAACGCACCCTTTCTCGTAGAGAAAAGGGTGGTTCCAACTGGAACAAAGCTCGTATTAAGGTTGCTTGTTTGCACGAGAA
>JBEQAC010000229.1:0-5385 GCA_041640535.1 Bacillaceae bacterium | reverse complement strand
TGCTTTTGCTTTATTTTTGATTTTATAAGGGGGTCTCCCTCAGTTTTTTTGTATTCATCTTTAATGTCTTGTTTTGACATTCTGATATTTTTTTCAAAATCATAACGCTGATATAAATAATCTAAAACTGATAACATCAAAAGTGCAGCAGCTGCAAATAACCCCATTTGAACAGTGATTTTTGCAAGTAGTAATAATGAAACCCCTACACTCATTTTGGTTAGTATTAATATCTCATCTAAGTGATACCAAATAACGGCAAACGTCACTGTACCAACAAACGTTATTTTTAAGATTGATTTCAACATTTCAACAATTGCTCTAACAGAATATATACGTTTAAATCCTTGAATGGGGTCAAGTTTATTTAGTTTCATTTTAATTGCCTCTGGCGAAAACAAAAAACCTACCTGCATTAAATTTGCAGCAATTCCAGCAATTAATGCAATTCCCATAACTGGAGCTAAAATGATAGCCGTTTGAATGGTTACATCAAGAAATACTTCTTGGATACTTCTTTCGGTTACATCGAGAAACATATATTCTTGGAAGGAGTACCTAAAAAGTAAAAGCATTTTGTCTCGTAAAAAACCACCAATAAATAACAACAATAAGAAAACCATTAAAATAAGAATAGCTGTATTAACATCAGCACTTTTTGCAACTTGCCCTTTTTTTCTTGAATCAAGGCGCTTTTTCGGAGTCGCTTTTTCCGTTTTTTCTCCTGCAAAGAATTGTAAATCTAATTGAATTAACAACATTCTTTATCTTCCTCCAAGCAATGCCATTAAACCTCTCATTGTGTAGATCATCATTTCAAATAATTGTTGTACGACCATGAACATGGCAGACATGACCAGTATTAGCATGATAAAACTTACTGCAATTTTTAATGGAAGTCCAACAACAAAAACATTCAATTGAGGAACTGTTCTTGCAACAATACCTAATGCAACGTCGATAAGAAATAAAGATCCCACAACAGGAATTGCCATTTGAAAGGCGATAATAAAAACTTTATTAAACGTCACCACAATAAACTCAATGATCGTTTCCTCACCTAAAGGTAACCATACTTGGTCAAGAGGAATAAATTGATAGCTGTAATAAATCCCATCTAGTAGTAAATGATGACCATTGAGAGCTAAAAGTAACAATAATGCAAAAGTATATAAATATTGACCAACTAAAGGCGATTGTGCTCCTGTTTGAGGATCAATGACATTCGCAATGGCAAAACCCATTTGAAAGTCAATAAATGCCCCAGCAATCTGTATAACAGACACAATCACATAAGCAATAAACCCAATAAAAAGACCAACCATGGCCTCTTTTATGATCAACATATAATAAAACCCATCCACACTTATCGTAGGGTTATCCATTGAGTAAAACATAATCCAAGTTAGGAAAAAAGCAATCCCTAAGCGGTGCTGGGCTGGTATTGTCCTGTAAGAAAATAGTGGTAGGGTAGCAAAAAAACTGGCTACTCGAACAAGAACTAACAAAAAACCTGGAAAGTTCGTAAATAATTCAGTCATACGCTAACCTACAAATCTATTCAAATTATTAAAAATCTCAAATGTATATGAGAGCATATTAGATAGCATCCATGGTCCGAAAAATATTAAACCTAGCAAAACTGCTACAATTTTTGGAATAAAAGCAAGCGTTTGTTCTTGGATTTGAGTGGTTGCTTGAAATATACTCACAATTAGTCCAACAACAAGAGCTAAAAGTAAAAGAGGACCACAAATGATTAGAATTGTATAAACACCGTTTTTAGCTAAAGAAATCACAAATTCTGGACCCATTTAATCACCCTCTTTAAAAACTCTGTAATAGAGATTTAACTATTAAATACCAACCATCAACTAAGACAAATAATAAGATTTTAAAAGGCAAAGAGATCATGACGGGCGGAAGCATCATCATTCCCATTGACATAAGTACACTTGCCACAATCATATCAATCACTAAAAAAGGAATAAAAATCATAAATCCAATTTGAAAAGCGGTTTTAAGTTCACTTATTGCAAAAGCAGGAACTAGTGCAGTTAAAGGTATATCTTGAACTGAAGTAGGCTTATCACTACCCATATAATTTAAAAATAATGCTAAATCCTTCTGCCTTGTATGCTTACTCATAAACTCTTTAAAAGGAACAGATGCTCTATCATATGCTTCTTCTAAGTTGATTTCATCATTAAATAATGGTGTTAGTGCTTGTTCATTTACTTGAGAAAGCACCGGTGCCATGATAAAAAACGTCATAAAAAGAGCCAAACCAACCAACACCTGATTGGGTGGCATTTGTTGCGTAGCTAATGCTGTCCTAACAAATGATAAAACAATAATTATCCGTGTAAAACAAGTCATTAGAATGAGAATACTTGGTGCAATGGTTAGAACTGTAAGCAAAAGGAGCATTTTAACAGATGTCGCGACATTTTCTGGGGCACTATTATTAAAAAACTCCATAAATTCATTCATGATTTAGACCCTTTCTTTTCAAGCTGTTGCATAATCTTTTTTCTCCCATTTGATAGTTCTGAAAGTTGATCCTTCAATAGCTTTGAAAACTGATCATGGCCTGTTTCAGATATAGTTTGATTTTTCGAGAATTTTTTTAGCAAATTCATAGGCTGAACCATTTGATCCAACTGACTATTGTATTCATTCACAATACTTGTCACTTCATCTTCATTGTGTATTTCTTTTAATAACGTTATGGATTCGCCTACTCCTACAACAAGTATCTGATTTCCAACTTTTACCAGTTGGATGGATCGATTTGTGCCAAGACTTGTCCCGCCTAAATTCTCCATAAATCGTTGTTGACTAAATAGTTTTCCACGCTTAGTTATAAGTTTTAAAACAAAGTAAATTAAAAAAATAACAAAAATCGTGGCAAATATCATTTTTATAAAATCCCAAGCAGAGATTTTTGGACTCTCTGAAATGGTTTTAAGGTCATTTTGTTCTCTGCTTGGAGTGTCGGACGTTTCATTGGATTGTTCCTCTGTTTGATTTGTTTCTTCGTCTAGCCATTGTTTTACGTTTTTATCAACTTGCTCTGCGTGCACTGGAATCGTAAGGAGCAAAGCAAAGGAGAATAAAAAGAAGAGGCTTTTACTAAACAATTTCAATTTCCTTCCTCCCTCTCTAATACAGAGAATTAAACTAACCTAATTAGCTTAAAGTTTTATTGATTGCCTCTAATACACGATCAGCTTGGAATGGCTTAACAATAAAGTCTTTCGCTCCTGCTTGAATCGCATCAATAACCATTGCTTGTTGTCCCATTGCTGAACACATAATAACTTTCGCGCTTGGATTAATTTTTTTAATCTCTTTAAGTGCAGTAATACCATCCATCTCTGGCATTGTAATATCCATTGTAACTAAATCAGGTAGTAATTCCTGAAATTTTTCGACTGCTTGTACACCATCTGCAGCCTCTCCTACAACATCAAAACCATTTTTTGATAAAATGTCTTTAATCATCATTCTCATAAATGCTGCATCGTCTACAATTAGAATTTTGTGTGCCATTTTTTTTGTTCCCCCGTTTTATCTTAAATTTTTAATTCGATCTCTTTGACTAATAATATCTGTAATTCTAACTCCAAAGTTTTCATCAATTACAACGACTTCGCCTTTTGCCACAAGTTTGCTATTCACCAATACATCGACCGGTTCCCCTGCTAATTTATCTAATTCAATAATCGACCCGGAGGATAATTCTAAAATTTCCTTAATAGAACGTTTTGTTCTCCCAAGTTCAACAGTCACTTGTAAGGAAATGTCGAGCAACATATCTAGGTTACTTGACTCATTTTCTTGTAGTTTCATAGGTTCAAATGACGAAAATGCGGCTGGTTGTATATTTGCTGGCTGCTGAAACCCTCCCGTTGTTGATCCTAAATGTTGTGGACTCTGCATTCCTTGTTGTGATGGAGTTTGTTGTGGAATGGAGTAATTTTGCTCAATCTTTGATGATTGAGTTTCATGTGCATTTTGATAAGCAACTTGTGGTTCCTGCATAACAACAGCCGGTTCTTCGTAAGCTGTAGCTGCTATCTCGCCGTAGCCTACAGGATTTAACAATTCTTCAACCAAGCTCTTAGCAAAATGAATTGGAATTAATTGCATAATATTTGAATCGATTAAATCGCCTATTTTTAATCGGAATGATATTTTTGCAAGAATATCCTCTGAAGGAATACGATCTGTGCCAGAGCCAGCACTTATATCAAGCAAATCAATACCAGGTGGTGAAATATCAATTTTTTTACTGAAGACCGTCGACATCGATGTCGCTGCGGAGCCCATCATTTGATTCATTGCTTCTTGAACTGCACTTAATTGAATCTCACCTAACAGGTCAGCAGGATTTCTTCCATTTCCACCTAACATCAAATCTGCAATGATTGCTGCATCGCTTTGCTTTATGACTAATAAGTTAGCACCAGAGAACCCCTCTGTATAGCTAACATGGATTGCAACATAAGGTTGTGGAAACTCTTCCGAAAGTTTGTTTCTTTCCAATACACTTACGGTTGGAGTCGTAATCTCAACTTTTTGGTTTAACAAAGTTGAAAGTGCTGTGGCGGAACTTCCAAATGAAATATTTCCTATTTCCCCTAGTGCATCCTGTTCCATCGATGTTAAATACATATCGACTGGAGGGGTAAGGTCATGTGTTTCTTCATCATTAAATTCTAAATTATTTGTTCCTCTAAGTAGTGCATCTATTTCATCTTGAGATAGCATATTATCAGTCATAAAATTCTTCCCCCCTCTTTATGTGCTCAAGAACTTGTACAGCTAGCTTTCGATTCAATTTACCTGCTTGTCCATAAAATTTAGGTTCACCTTCTATTTTTATCAGAAGCGGTGATTGAATTGGCTGATTTAGTTGGATTACATCACCAACGGAAAGTTGCATAAATTCACTAATCGTAATAGAAGATTCACCTAATTCTGCACTAATTGCTAAGTCTGCATGTTTTAATTTCTTCTCTATCTCAACAACCTCATGAATATTTTTTTCCTTAGTAGCTGACTGCATCCAATAATGTGCTGAAAGCTTAGGTATCATTGGCTCTAAAACGATATGTGGAATACAAATATTAATCATTCCGCTTGTTTCACCAATTTGTGTATTAAGTGAAATAACAACCACCGTCTCATTTGGAGAAACCATCTGAAGAAATTGAGGGTTAACTTCAAAATCTGAAAGAAGTGGATCAATATCTACAACTGAACCCCACGCTTCTCTTAAGTTTTCAAATGCTTTTTCAAACATATTTGACATAATTTTGGTTTCAATTTCAGTTAATGTATCAATTTTATTCGAACTTACGCCTCTTCCGCCTAATA
>JBEQAC010000228.1:0-5475 GCA_041640535.1 Bacillaceae bacterium | reverse complement strand
GTCTCTGTAATCCATGAAAGACTCACTCGATCAAGTTCAAAACCTAGTGGATTTGTGATTTGATTTGTTCTTAATTTTACTATTTTCATGAAGCTACCTCCTAAAATGTATAATGAGTATGTATAAAAAGAGAACTAGATTACTCTAGCTCTCTATGCTGCTTATGCTTACTTACTAGCTCTCCACTCATCAAACTGCTTTTGTTTTTCAGCGATGACTTTATCTAGTCCAGCAGCTTTAAGCTTTTCATTAAATTCAGGTATACTCTTTGCTGGATCTAATGTCCCTGATTCAATCCCTGTTCTATATTGATTCAACACGTTTGTTAAAGCAGCAATCTCAGTTTTCACAGGATCTGGGTTAAACATAAATCCGAATGCTGGTGAGAAGATTGCACTTTTGTTGTGTTCATCCATAATTTCCCAATGATTAGGTTGATTTCCTTCCCATGGATAAGTCAAGAAGTTATTTCCTACTTGCCATTGGTTAAATAAATAACTAGATTCCGTTACACCTTCAGGCAAAGTAATCACACCTTCGTCATTTACTACGTAGTGCTTCCCTTCAATCCCGTTTGTTAGTAAATTCATAATGTCACTATCTGTGTAAAGTAGATTCATAAATTCCATTGCTTTTTCTGGATTTTGTGAATTACGTGCAATCGATAGATTAAATCCATTTCCTGCATCGGTATATGAATATGGCTCAGTAAATGTAACAGTTACCATTTCATGACCTGTCATTAATTGCTCTTGAGTCTCAAAGCCTGGTTTCATATGAGAGAAATAACCAAACCCTTTTCCTGCTTTGACGATGCTAGGTGCCGCATCCTGAGTCGTCGCTGCATCCTTTAAAAGATAACCAGCTTGATACCATTCTCTCGCTAAGTTTACTGCTTCTTTATATTCTGCATCATCAAACATATTGATGACATTTTCAGGATCTGCAAAAGGGATAACCCCTAGTCCATCACCTACATCATATTTTCCACCAGTTAATGTATTTACAGTCGATACACCAACTGAAGTATTAACAGATGGTACCATAGTTGGTTCATTTTCTTTAATTATTTGAAATACACCGGTTAAATCCTTGAATGATTTTAATTGTGAAAGATCGATTTCATACTTTTCAACAAGATCCTTTCTCATAATAAAACCATAATAAGAAGCCCAGTCTCTCACACTTGGAATCCCATATACTTCACCATTAATCTTAGCAGCTTCAAGTACTTCCGCTGGGATCACCTCATTAATCCCTTGTCCATGTTGTTCAAGTAATTCATCTAATGGAAGAAGTTGACCTTTAGTTGCTTGTGTATTATAGCCAAAAAATTGAGAACTTACAATTAAGTCTAGTTTTTCGTTACCTGTCATCATTAAGTTCGTTTGTTGTTGCCATGCACCAATACTAATTGGTAAAAGCTTAACTTTTACATTTGCCTTTTCTTCAGCGATTTTATTAATTTCATCCTGTACTGCTTGAATGTCAGCAAGATTACTACCAACATCGATAATTGCCATTACTACCTCATAGGCATCTCCATTGTCAGAACCACCGTTTCCTTCTGATCCTGATTCTGACTGCCCACTTGTGTTACAACCTGCAAGAATTGTTGAAACTGCTAAAAAACAGAGTAACAACATTGTTAAAAACTTATTTTTCTTCAACATAGTTTCTCCCCCTACTTTCATTTAAAGCGATGAAGATCTTTCTTGAGCATTTCTACTATGGTAGAAAGCGTTAACAATTCATGTATTTGATCTTCAATTCTTTCTTACAAGTTAAGTATAGTATAGGGGTATAGTAAACGCTTACTAATAATCCGACCTTTCAGTTTTGTTATTCCGACTTTTGGAATAAAAACTAGAGTTAAATATGATAATTAACTCTAGTTACAATATCATTGTACTATAGTAGTTGTTTTAGTGCCTTTTCAATTTTATCATACTTAAACGTATACCCAGCTCTTTCTAACCTTTCTGGTATGACCCAGCGACTCTTCAAAATTAATTCTGTTTCCGTTCTTATGATAACAGCACCTATTTCAAGCAACCATTTAGGTGAAGGTATTCCTATTTTTTTATTCATCTCTTTTCTTAAATGATTCATGAATTCACGATTCGTAACTGGATATGGGGAAGAACAATTGAATATTCCTTCTAACTCCTCATGTTCTTTTATAAAAAGGATAATTTGAAATAAGTCCTCTATATGAATCCAACTAAATTTTTGATGACCTGACCCTTGAACTCCACCTAGACCAAACCTAACTAAATTTTTAAAAGGTGTCATCACACCTCCATGGTCACCTAATACGATCGCAATTCTTAATGCCGCTTGCCTTGTCTTAGGTAATTCAAAAGCAAAAAAAGAACGTTCCCATTCTTTTGCAACATCCACCGAAAATCCTGTACCAATCTCACCCTTTTCCTCAGTCATTGGTCGGTCCTCAGCGTGTCGGTAAATGGTCGCTGTACTAGAATTGATCCAGAGAGAAGGTGGATTATGACAATTTAATATAGCCTTGCCAAGTATTTCGGTTGTCTCCATCCTCGATCTTAAAATTTCATCCTTGTTCTTTGCATTATATCGACAATCCACTGACTTACCAGCTAAATTAATAAGAAGCTCTGAATCTTCCAAGGCTTTTACTATGCCTCCGCTGTCCTGCCATGAGATATGATGAGGTTTCCTAGAAATGATGATTACTTCATATCCTAGATTCCAAAACTTCTCTTCAAAGTAACGGCCGATAAAACCAGTTCCTCCAGCTAAGACAACTTTTTCTTTCATCGAATCAACTCTTTTCTTTAAAATTTGTGAAATACTTCACAAATAATTGTATCAAAATATTCCATTATTTTAAACCAAAACTTCATTAAAAAGAAGAACTAGATTTCTCTAGTCCTCCTTTACTAAACTAAACTATTGATTCTTTTTCCACTCATCAAATTGTTTTTGTTTTTCTTCCATAATTTTATTTAATCCAGCGGCCTTAAGCTTCTCATTAAACTCTGGTAAGCTTTTCTCAGGATCTAATGTGCCTGATTCAAGACCAATTCTAAATTGTTCAATGACATTTGATGAAGCTGCGATTTCAGTTTTGACTGGATCTGGATTAAAGGTAAAACCAAAGGCAGGGGATAAAATAGCGTTATTATTATGTTCCTGCATTTGCTCCCAATAATTTGGATCATTCCCTTCCCAAGGATACGTAATGTAGTTATTCCCAATTTGCCATTGACCAAATACATAATTACTTTCAGTTACACCCTCTGGAAGTGAAATCGTTCCTTCCTCATTTACCACATAATGCTTCCCTTCAATTCCATTCGCAAGGAGGTTCATGATATCTTTATCAGTATAAAGCAGGTTCATGAATTCCATTGCCTTTTCAGGATTTTCACTATTTCTTGCAATAGACATCATAAAACTAGTAGCTCCACTTGTAAACATATAAGGCTCTGTTAGACTTACTCTCACCATCTCATAACCAGTTAACCCTCTTTCCTGAACCTCATAACCTGGCTTCATATGAGAGAAATAACCAAATCCCTTTCCAGACTTAACTATATTTGCAGCTGCTTCCTGTGAAGTAGCTGAATCCTTCAAAATATAACCAGCCTGATACCACTCTCGCGCTAATTTTACAGCCTCAACATATTTAGGATGTTCAAACATATTTTCAACTTTTCCAATACCATTGATGTCAAGTACACCTAGTCCGTTATCTAATGCATCGAAATGTTCACCTATAATAACAGATGCTACATTTAATCCTCCCGCGTTTGCAACTGGAGTAATCCCTGGTTCATTTTCTTGAATCTTCTTAAATACTGATCCTAAATCAGCAAATGTTTTCACTTGTGATAGATCAATATTATGTTTTTCTACTAAATCTTTTCTCATTAGAAAACCATAGTCGGCCGCAAAATCTCTCATACTAGGAATTCCATAAACTTCTCCATTTACTCTTGTACCATCTAGTAATTGAGAAGGCACTACTTCTTGGATTTCTAATCCATGAGAAGATAGTAGTTCGTCTAACGGAAGGAGTTGTCCTTTCGTTGCTTGGGTACTGTAATTAAAGAAAGAAGAAGATACAATTAAATCAAGCTTTTCATTTCCGGTTAACATTAAATTTGTTTGTTGTTGCCATGCTGATATTCCGATTGGCAATAAGTTCACCTTAACATTAATTTTTTCTTGGGAGATTTTATTGATTTCATCCTGAACTAATGGTAAATCATTCATATTTGTAAACGTTAAAAAGGCCATCGTTACTTCATAAGGTTCACCCTTGTCTGAACTTCCAGAGTTTACACCTGTATTCGAATCAGAAGTTGCTTTTTCGTTAGACTTACAGCCTACTAGGATTGAAGAAATCAATAAAACTAAAATAAAAACAATTGACCAACTGTTTAACTTCTTGAACATTTATTTTCCCCCTATTATTAAATAAATACTCATTCAACAATTTAACCTTCTATGAAAACACGCTTATTTTAGATTTATTAATTTAACTATGAATTCTATTTAATTCAGTCTTTTCACTTTGTATCCAATCAAACGCCTTTTGTATGTACTCATCCCAATAATCCCAATCATGACCACCTGGAGATTCAACATAGGTTAAATCTACTTTTAATTCTTCGGCTAACTGTTTAAATTGCAAATTATTTTTGTAGAGAAAATCTTCTGTACCACAAGATTGGTATAGTTTAGGTAACGTGACATTGTCTTCCTTTGCTTTTTTTAATAAGTAAACTAAATCATTTTCACTATTTTTAAATTGAACAAGATCCCCAAAAGCATTTTGCAGAATATGATTATCACCTAATACACTATCTTCAATCATCCGTTGAATATCAACTGCTCCTGAGAAACTTATTGCAAAGGAAAAGTTTTCAGGTTTTTTTAGGGCTAATTTAAATGCTCCATACCCTCCCATGGATAGGCCTGCAACATAATTATCTTCCCTTTTGGTCGATAACGGTAATAATGATTGAACAAAGGCTGGTAATTCCTCACTGATATATGTCCAATATTTGTTTCCATATTTCATATCAGTATAAAAGCTAAGATCTACCTCTGGCATAACAACCGCTATATTATGTTTTTCGGCATATCTTTCAATTCTAGTATTTCGAAGCCATGCACTAGAATCATCACTACCACCATGTAATAAATATAGAGTTTCGTATTTTTCAGCTTTTAAGTTACCAGGATCTTCTGGATTCACCATGATATCACTAAATGTCTTAGTTGGCAGAACCACAATAATATTTGTATTTAATAGTAGACTTTTAGAAAAAAACTTACACTCAATTAAAGCCATTTTTTTTCTCTCCTTTTTAATAAATTAACCATATACACTTAACATAAGTTACTAAAACGGTTTTATTTCTCGTTGGAATGTCACCTCCTCTGAAAAAGATTTAACTTTATTAAATAAAAATATTCCACTATGAG
>JBEQAC010000227.1:0-5483 GCA_041640535.1 Bacillaceae bacterium | reverse complement strand
CATTTAGAGGGAAATACCGGTAATATATGCGCATATGTTTCAGGGGCACCAGTGCAATACCATAAGTTAAATGTTAAACATTGGCCATCCCAAGACTATCAAGTACCACACCCTAAAGGATTCACTCATACGATGGTTCATACACAGAGAGTTGAAGAGGTTGATCGTTCGAATCATTCCCTTACTGGATATGATTATACACAACACCAGAACCTAAACTCGTATTACATTGGTTCGTATCCACATAATCAATATCCTTACGGTCGTTATTAATTACTGAAAAGAAGATGCTCAAATTGGGTATCTTTTTCATTTTTTTTCATTCTGAATAGTAATAAAGGCGTATTTTCTTTTTAATATGAATATATAAAGTTAGCGTTAAATAGAATGGTTACGTATTCCCTTTTTGGGTTACCACTTCTTAAGGGTGAGGGGGAGTCCATGAATGTATTGATGAACTTTTGGATATTTATAATCTTATTTATGATATTATCTTCAAAAAATGAAGAATATGCTACAGCTGAAAGACAAGTTAACTATGAAGCCTTTTTGAAGGATTCAGATTTCAAAGTAGAAGAAAGAATCTTAGAATTGAAGCACAAGAAATTAAGTCATAAGATATTAATTGATGCTCCGATTATTACTCAGTTTCCTGAGCTAGCCAGAGGATGTGAAGTTACAAGCCTTGCGATGCTTTTGCAATTTGCTGGGGTGAAAGTAGATAAGTTAACTTTAGCTGAGCAAATACCAAAAGTTCCTTACTTTGAGGACGGTTTTCATGGAAATCCTAACGATGGATTTGTAGGAAACATCTATAGTTTTAACAAATCAGGTTATGCAGTGTACCACAAGCCAATTGAAGATTTGGCAAATTCTTATTTACCAGGGAAAATCATTAATCTAACAGGGAGTGATTTTCAAACGATAAAAGAATACTTACTTACAGGTACACCTGTATGGGTCATTGTTACTAGTACCTTTAATAGGCTACCAGAAGAAGCCTGGCAAACATGGAACACCAAAAGTGGACAGGTAAAAATAACGATGAGAGAACATTCTGTTTTACTAACAGGCTTTGACCATGACTATATATACTTTAATGATCCATTTAAAACAGAGAAAAATAGTAAGGTAGCTATAGAGAAATTTGAAGCTGGCTGGAAACAGATAGGAAGTCAGGCTATTACTCTTAAAGAACCTATGAAGATAGAATCTATCATTCCATAAAAATACAAAGCGCGCCAGAAAAGGTGGGCTTTGTATTTAATTAAAAGCTTAAATATGAAAAAATAACAAAAATAGATTGACTGCTAGATTGGTTGAATTGTAATATATTAATTGGAAACGTTAACATAATGCTATCAACTCTACAAAGGATCGTGACTGAAAGATGGCCACAATGAAAGATGTTTCAAGAGTAGCAGGCGTATCCATTATTACTGTTTCTAGAGTGATTAACACTCCAGAAAAAGTCAAGGAATCGACTAGAATAAAAGTTCAAGAAGTGATGGATCAGTTAGGGTTTCAACCAAATCATAATGCCAAAGCATTAGTAACTAACAAGACTCGTACAGTACATCTTCTATATCCTAAAATTTCGGATACATCTGACCCATTTTTTATGAAGCTTATTGCAGGAGTAAGTAAAGAATTAAGTGAAAACTATTATTCGTTTTTATTTAGGTCAGATTGGGACTTTCCCTATAAATGTGACGGTGTCATTGCTATGGGCCTTGAAACAGGAGAAGATATACTGTTAAAAGAAAAATTAAATGTACCCTGTGTATTATTCGGGAAAACTGATTATGTAGATTGGGTTAATGTTGATGATGTCTTAGGGGCCTATAAAATGGTTACCTATATACTGAAAATGGGTCATAAAGAAGTTGGAATGTTAGTCCTTAATGATAAAGAACCATTTGCCAAAGAGAGGTTGGAAGGCTATTTCCAAGCCCTGAAAAATCATGATGTTGAGATTAATCCAAAACTTATTCGATATGTTACTTTTTCTGAAAAAGATGGATATGAAAAAACTTTAGAGTTATTAAACGAAACGAATATAACTGCTGTTTTTTGTTCTACAGACTTATTAGCCTTAGGGGCCATTAGAGCAGCAAGAGAGTTAAATAAACGAATTCCAGAAGATTTTTCGATTGGTGGATATGATGGAGTTTGGTTAGATCAAATTTCTGACCCTCAACTTACAACTATAAAAACCCCGGTATTTGAAATAGGTAAGGCGCTCGCTAGAAAGCTTATAGAAAAAATAGAAAATCCTAATAAACAAAAAGAGAAGGTTCTATATGAACCTGAGTTGATTATTCGTAAATCTATTTGTAAATTAAATAAATAGAGTTTTTTTTGAAGTAATGTTAACGTTAACATTAAGTTGCTATACAATTTGATTTTGTTATCTTATGCAGCGTAATTGGAATGTTTTAGAGTTATACTATTCCGGAACGATGCAATGATATAAATAATTAAAAGCTTTAGGAGGAGAATTGTATGAAATTAGGTATTTTTACAGTATTATTTTCTGAGAAACCATTTGAAGAAATGCTAGATTATGTAAAAGAAGCTGGTGTAGATGCGATTGAGCTAGGAACAGGTGGTTATCCAGGTAACGCACATTGTGATCCTGGTGTACTATTGGATAATCCTACAAAGTTAAAAGAGTTTAAAAAGGCAGTAGAAGACCGAGGACTAACAATTAGTAGTTTAAGTTGTCATGGTAATGCACTCACTCCAGATGAAGCTTTCGCGAAAAATTCTCATGATTCATTTGTAAAATCAATTCAATTGGCAGAAAAGCTTGAGGTTCCAGTTGTTACCACTTTCTCAGGTACACCTGGTGCATATGAAGGTGCAAAAGTTCCAAGTTGGCCAGTAGCACCATGGCCAAATGAATATGGCGAAATGCTAAAATGGCAATGGGAAGAAAAATTAATTCCATATTGGAAACAATGGGGAAAATATGCTGAAGATCATGGTGTGAAGGTTGCATTAGAACTTCACGGTGGATTCCTTGTACATACACCAGCTACTATCTTAAAACTTAGAGAAGCTACTTCTGAGGCAATCGGAGCGAATGTGGATCCTAGTCATCTATGGTGGCAAGGAATTGATCCTGTAGAAGCGATCAAAATATTAGGTAAAAGAAACGCGATCCATTATTTCCATGCAAAAGATACGTACATTGATCAAAACAATGTGAATATGTATGGTTTAACTGACATGCAATCCTATGCAAATATGCAAGAACGTGCATGGATATTCCGTACTGTTGGGTATGGACATGACATGAAAACATGGGCTGATATTATTAGTGCATTACGCTTAGTTGGATACGATGGTGTGGTTAGTATTGAGCATGAAGATGGACTAATGTCAATTGAAGAAGGATTTAATAGAGCTGTTCAAAATCTTAAGCCTATTATTATGAGAGAGCCATTAGCTCAAATGTGGTGGGTATAAATCTATAAACTTTAATAAAAATCATAAATAAATTCGTTAATGGTGAGGAGAATTAATCAATGTCAAAAATTAGAGTAGCTGTTGTAGGTAATGGAAGTATTGCAAAATATCGTCACATCCCTGAGTATGCAGCAAATCCACATGTAGAATTAGTTGCGTTCTGTGATCTTAATGAAGAGTTAGCGAGTGAGTTTGCTGAAAAATACGATGCTGTTGCATATACAGATTATGAGGAAATGTTAGCAAAAGAGAAAATCGATGCAGTAAGCGTTTGTACACAAAACGTTGACCATGCAAAAGTATCGATTGCTGCAGCTAATGCTGGGGCTCACGTGCTTTGTGAAAAACCAATGGCAACTTCTTTAGAGGAAGCTCAGGCAATGATTGAAGCAGCTAAAAAGAATAACGTGTACCTTATGATTGGTCACAATCAGCGTTTAATGCCACCACATGTGAAAGCAAAGGAAATTTTAGATTCAGGTAGATTAGGTAAATTATTAACGTTTAAAACAACATTCGGTCATGGTGGGCCTGAAGGCTGGAGTGTACAGGGTAAAGAAGGCTGGTTCTTTAAAAAAGAGAAGGCGTTTGTTGGAGCAATGGGGGATTTAGGTGTTCATAAAACAGACTTAATCCGATATTTACTAGGTGAAGAAGTAGTAGAGGTTAGTGCTTTCGTTGAAACTTTACACAAACATGGTGACGTTGATGATAATGCTACTTGCTTACTTCGTATGGAAAGTGGCGCTATCGGGACAATGGCAGCAAGCTGGACCTACTATAAAGGTGAAGACAATACTTCTACTTTCTATTGTGAAAATGGTGTATTAGAGATTAAAGATAATCCAGATGTACAAGTAGTTGTGAAATTACGTAATGGTACAGTTGAGCAATATAAGGTTGGTGCAATTGCAACGAATGAAGAAGGTGGACAAATGAACAGCGGTGTGATTGATGAGTTTATTAAATCAATCGTCACGAAAACTCCGCCAAGCATTTCGGGTGAAGAAGGTATGAAGTCTCTTAATGTTGTACTTGCGTGCTTAGAATCGGCTGAGAAAAAAGCATTTGTATCAGTAAAATAAGAAAAGGGTTAGGGGAGACTAGGAAAATGTCAAAATTACCAATTGGTGTTCAGCTCTATACGTTACGTGAAGAAACGGAAAAAGATTTTGTAGGGACTCTTAAAAAGGTAAAGGAAATTGGTTATGACGGTGTAGAATTTGCAGGTTTTGGTGGATACTCTGCAGTAGAGATGAAGGAAATTTTAGAAAATATTGGACTTAAAGGCTTTTCTAGTCATGTGCCATTAACACAGTTAGAAAATAATTTAACAGAAGTGATTGAATATCACAAAACAATTGGTGCAGAAGTGATCGCATGCCCATTTATTCCACAAGAAATGTGGAATTCAAAAGAGGCTTACTTAAAATTAGCAGAGCTCTTTAATAAAGTTGGAGAGCAATGTAAAGAAGCAGGTATTCAATTTTGCTATCACCACCATGCTTTTGAATTTGTACAATTTGATGGTGAGTATGGTCTTGATCTTATCTTTTCTAATACAAAACCAGAGCTTGTTCAATTAGAGTGTGATGTTTATTGGGTACAGCATGCAGGACTTTCGCCTGCTGAGTACATTAATAAATATGACGGACGTTGCCCTTTAGTACATGTGAAGGATATGAAGGATAACGAAGGAAAAGACTTTGCGCCAGTTGGAACAGGTATCATCGATATTGCTTCTGTTGTGAAAACAGCTGAAGAAGTTGGTGCAAGATGGCTTGTTGTTGAACAAGACAAGTGTGAAGGACCTGCAATTGAAAGTGTTGAATTAAGCTATAATAATTTAGTAGCTATAACAAAATAATCAAAAAACGAGGCTGTTCAAGTACTATTCTGTACTTAGACAGCCTCTTTACACATTCCAGTACCTACTATTACAATACTGGTATTATATATTTTTTTTAGTAGAATCGAATAAGGAGAGGTAAAATGAACCTTGAAGTAGT
>JBEQAC010000226.1:0-5546 GCA_041640535.1 Bacillaceae bacterium | reverse complement strand
AAATTGACCAAGAGAATAATAAAATCGATAAGTAAATAACACATCCCAAGATTGCAATTATATATTTGAAGTGTTAAGATTACTTTTACAGTGTTAAAAGAGGGGACCAAAATGGCCCTGATTTAACTTTTTGGACGTGAACCTTGGGGCATTTATCTCCGTTAGCGGAAAAATGTCTTTTTTTTAGGAGCGAAAAGCAAGAAGAAAATGGAAATTGCTCTTATTAGGAACTGGCAATCGCCTAAACATTTGTAGTGAATAGGTGGATTCGAAGAGGTACAAAGGTGAAAGTTGTTTTCTTCCCATTTGGCATAGAATACATACCTTCCCTTGTGTTGAAGAGACCGTAGTATAACATATTATTGATCTAACTGGGCGTTGGTCAAGTAACTATAAGTTTTCGTCTGACAAGTCATTTTTCTCATTGTAATATATGTAAACAAAAGGAGTATGAAAAAATTGGCAACATTTGCAGAATTAGGTATAAGCGAAGCTTTAATGAAATCAATTAGCAAAATGGGGTTTGAAGAAGCAACACCTATTCAAGCTCAAACAATACCTTTAGCTTTAGAGCATAAGGATGTAATCGGTCAAGCACAAACAGGGACAGGAAAAACAGCGGCATTTGGAATTCCTTTAATTGAGAAGGTTGATATAAATGTTGAGACTGTTCAAGGAATTGTTGTGGCTCCAACAAGGGAGTTAGCGATTCAAGTATCTGAGGAATTAAATAAAATTGGTCAATTTAACCGTGTTCGAATTCTTCCTATTTATGGTGGGCAAGATATCAGTCGTCAAATCCGCTCATTGAAAAAACATCCACATATTATCGTAGGAACACCAGGGAGAATTATTGATCATATCAATCGTAAAACATTAAGATTACAAAATGTTCACACGGTTGTTTTAGATGAAGCAGATGAAATGCTAAACATGGGATTCATTGAGGATATTGAAGCAATTTTAGCTGGTATTCCAGAAGACCGTCAAACCTTACTTTTCTCTGCAACGATGCCAGGTCCTATTCAACGAATTGCAGAGAGATTCATGAAAGACCCACAGGTAGTAAAGGTGAAATCAAAAGAGGTTACAACACCGAATATCCAACAATATTATTTAGAAACACAAGAGAAGAAAAAGTTCGATATTCTCACTCGTTTATTAGATATCCAATCTCCAGAATTGGCGATTATATTTGGTCGAACAAAGCGTCGTGTGGATGAGCTATCAGAAGCTTTAACATTAAGAGGCTATGCAGCTGAAGGGATTCACGGAGATTTAACTCAGGCTAAACGTATGTCTGTTCTTCGTAAATTCAAAGAAGGATCAATCGAAGTACTTGTAGCAACAGATGTTGCTGCTCGTGGACTTGATATCTCAGGAGTTACACATGTCTATAACTTTGACATTCCTCAAGATCCAGAAAGCTATGTACATCGTATTGGTCGTACAGGTCGTGCTGGTAAACATGGGATGGCGATGACATTCGTTACTCCAAGAGAAATGGGTCAATTGAAAAATGTGGAAAGAACCACAAAACGTAAGATGGATCGCATGACGCCTCCAACATTGGATGAGGCTCTAGAGGGTCAACAAAAAATGACGATTGAAAAGCTATTGAGCACAATCGAAGGTGATAACCTTTCTTACTATAAGCGTGCAGCTGAAGAGTTATTGGAAGAACACGATTCTGTATCTGTGGTAGCTGCTGCAATAAAAATGATGACAAAAGAACCTGATCAAACACCAGTTAAATTAACTGAAGAAGCACCTCTAAGAGTGAAAAGAGAAAGAACAGACCGAAATCGTAATGGAAGCAATCGTTATAAAGGTGGAAATCAACAACAAGGTAAAAGTCGCTCTAGCCAAGGAAGACCAAGACAGGCTGCAGCAGGTGGAGCTAAGCGCAGAAACTTCCGTAAAAATGAAGCTTAATATAGCTAGAAGAAACAGTATGAGTTCATTTCATACTGTTTTTTTTATTCATATCCCTTGTTCTATTGAACATACCCTTTTTATAAGGAGGGGATAGAATGAAGGTTGCACAAGAATTTAAAGAATTTGCGATCAGAGGGAATGTCATTGATATGGGGATTGGTGTGATTATTGGAACAGCGTTTGGTAAAATTGTAGATTCCTTAGTAACAGATATCATTATGCCGCCGATTGGTCTTTTATTAGGGAGAGTTGATTTCTCTAATTTGTATATTAATTTATCCAATACTCACTATGCGTCTCTGTCAGAGGCAAAGGAAGCTGGGGCAGCGACCATTAACTACGGCCTTTTTGTTAATTCAATCTTTCATTTTGGAATCGTGGCATTTGCTACGTTTATAACGATTCGTCAAATTAACCGATTGCGTGCAACACCTGCCTCCTTTACCTCAAAGTCATGTCCTGCATGTTCGATGACCATCCCTGGTGAAGCGATTCGTTGTCCTAATTGTACGACCTATCTAAATGAAGAGTTCTATTCGTCAAATAAATATGAGGGAGAAAAAATCAAAATCAACATTAGTTAATGGGGCAAGGGCATAATATAGAAGCTTATATTAAACAGGATAAAGAGGTGCCACCATTGACGATTGTGAAACTTGGGTATGTTGCGATGAGTGTTAATCTTCAAAATAGCTCACCGTCTCAAACGATGACGGTTGCCCAATTTAAGAAGATAAAAGATAAAGAGGCTGCGATCGCAAAGCTAGAACGTATTTCAATAAGTAATATTAACAATTGCCTAAGATTGCTAAAATATAATCTTGCTCATGATATTCGTTTTTTTCGATTTAGTTCTAGGTTAATTCCTCTGGCAGGGCATGAAGAGGTTGCTGATTGGAAGTATATGAGACCCTTAAAGGAGCCATTAGGAGAAATTAAACAATTCCTATCGGAGCACCCGATTCGAGTCGGCTTTCATCCAGACCATTTTGTTGTATTCACGTCCAATGATTCAGACATTCTAAAGCAATCGATTAAAACTCTTGCCATGCATGAAGCTTTACTTAGAGGAATGGGAGTTGATCGTGAGCATCGCTGTGTGATTCATATTGGTGGTGCATATGAGGATAAAGAGAAAGCACTTGAGAGATTCATTTCAAATTGGGGGTTTGTCCCTGTTGAAATTCAACAAATGATGATGCTCGAAAATGATGATACAACCTTTACGCTGCAAGATGCATTGTACCTTTGTGAAAAGCTATCCATTCCTCAAGTTTTTGATTATCATCATCATCTTGCCCATTTTGAAAACCCTAACTGGGAAAGTGAATGGGAAAGAGTAATTGGGACTTGGTCACAATCAAAACTCCCACTAAAGATGCATATATCTAGCCCGAGAAATGAGAAAGAGTTTCGAGCACATGCAGACTTTATCGATGTTCGTATGTTGATGGAATTTCTCTCTAAAGTCAAAGGGAGTGTCCCAGAAATTGATTGTATGATTGAAGCGAAACAGAAGGATAATGCCCTTTTTAAATTAGTAGAGGATCTTAAGAGTTACCCGGAAATTGAATATATTGATGGTGCAAGCTTTAAGATACATTAGTCAATCTAATTTATTATTTCTTCTAGTTCCGATATACTGGATGTAGGAACATGTAGTAGAAATGGGGTATTAGTATGAGGCCTGCTCCTCAAAATCGCATAAGCAATCGTGCTTTACCTGTTTGGAGAATTTCAGCAGGGATGACCTCTTTTTTTGGTTGGTTGATTGTGATTGGAATTTATTTAGTTATACATTTTTTTAATTGGCCATTATGGATCTTTTGGATTTCTCTGATCCTTGTTTTCATTGAAACCATTGTTACCGTAGTGATTGTACCAAAACTGAGATGGAAAAGGTGGAGGTATGAGGTTCATGAGCATGAAATTGATATCCAACAAGGGGTTTTTGTTGTAAAAAGAACACTTGTACCGATGAAACGAGTACAGCATGTCGATACCAAACAAGGACCAATCTTACGAGCGTACCGTTTAGCAACTGTCACGATTTTTACGGCTGCGACCGTTCATGAAATCCCTGCGTTAGATATAGATGAAGCGGATGAACTAAGAGACAGAATTTCAAAGTTATTATTGGTGGATGATCATGATGTTTGAACCGAGAAGACTTCACCCGATTGCTGCATTACTCACCTTTTTACAGCGGTTAAAGGAGTTAGTCGTTCCGGTTATTTTCCTTGTAGTTATTGGAGGGAGAGGAGAAGAAGAACGAATATTTTTTCATATTCAGACATTCGGTTTGGTCATTTTTCTACTTTTGATGGTAATTATGGGGATTTTGCATTGGTATCGTTATACATATCGGATTGAAAATGATGAGCTCCGAATTGAATATGGAGTTTTTATAAGGAAGAAACGTTACATACCTTTTGAACGTATTCAAACCGTCCATGTAACAGCGGGTGTGATTCATCGTCTTTTTAGGATCGTAAAACTACAAGTAGAGACTGCTGGTGGTGGTGGAGAGGCAGAAGCAACTTTAACAGCGATTACAGAAGCTGAAGCCAGCAGACTACAAGAGATGTTTAAGAAATCAACGCCAGAGCAAGAAACCGTGGATGCACCTGAGATCAAAAAGGAAACGAATCGTTTTCGTATTACCCCGGAAGAGCTTTTGTTGACGGCATCTACATCAGGGGGGATCGGTATTGTTTTATCAGGGTTAATTGCTTTTATTACACAGGTGGATACGTTTATTCCTTATGAAAAAATCGTCGACAATGTACAATTTGTTTATCGATTAAACACGTTAATTTTTGTTGCTATTTTTGCAGTTATTCTCTTATTTATCGCTTGGGTCATAGGAATTGTAATTGTAGCATTGAAGTATGCAAACTTTACGGTAGTGAGGCGGGAAGATGAACTAGTTGTAACAAGAGGCTTAATAGAAAAGCAGCAGCTAACCTTACCGTTATCCAGGATACAAGCAATTCGAATTGTGGAGAACCCTTTGCGGCAAGTATTAGGGTATGCAACCGTTTATATTGAAAGTGCTGGAGGAGCTGCACAAGAAGGGGAAGGATTTTCGACGATCTTATTTCCGCTCGTGAAGAAAAAAAGGATCGATTCTTTACTATTAAAGTTTTTACCTGACTATCAAACAAGTGCTAATTTTTATCGTGTACCAAAGCGGGCTTGCATTCGTTATTTATTTCGATCAACGTTTCCGGTGTTAATTGTTACAGTAATTATTACTTTTATTTTAGAGGGGGTAGGTTACTGGTCTTTATTATTAGTTCCAGTGGCTGCTTACCTTGGGTATCAACGCTATCGTGATGCTGGATGGAACGAATATGGTGACCGACAGATTGCCATGAGGTTTCGTCTATTTAGTAGGGTAACGGTATTGCTAAAAAGAAGAAGAATACAAGCATTAGAGGAACAAAGTACTTATTTCCAACGGCGAAAAGGGCTTGCAAGCCTACAAGCCTCGATTAAATCAAGTATAACAGGTAAAAGCTTTAAGGTAATTGATCTTTCAAAAGAGGAAATTGAAGCGGCAATGAATTGGTATATAAAAAAATAGAGAGGGGGAATCCTCTCTA
>JBEQAC010000225.1:0-5548 GCA_041640535.1 Bacillaceae bacterium | reverse complement strand
AAATAATAGAAGCAGCTGATCGTTTAAAGGCTTCTTTGTATACCTCTCTTGGATGGACGATCGAAGCATTTAAGCTGCCGATAAAAATGGTTTGTTTATGAAGAACTTGGTTTTTTGTATTTAAATAAAGGCAAACAAAATGCTCTTGCGATAAAAATCGCATTTCTTCCATTACATAGTTGGCACCATCTTCTGGAGAGCGAATCACATAGCGGTCTTCAAACTGAAGACGGCCAATTCTGCGACCAAGTTCTAGTGAAGCCATAATTTGAACAGCCTTTGCCCTGCCGATCCCTTTAATACTGGTAATCTCTTCAATGGTCGCATCCTTTAAAAGTCGAAGTCCTTCAAACTGATTTAATAATCGATTTGAAAGCTGTAGGACACTTTCTTGTTTCGTCCCAGTTCTCAGTAAAATGGCAAGTAACTCATGATTTGACAAGCTTTCTGGTCCTTCCGAAATCAATCGTTCTCTTGGTCTTTCATCAGAAGGAAAATCCCGAATCATTAGTGACGTCGAACTCAACCATCACTCCTCCTCTTTTCTTATAAATTTATCTCTTTTACCGTTTAAATCCTATTCGTTCTAGTTCACGAATTGTACGCGAAACTGGAAGACCTACTACCGAAAAATAATCGCCATTTATTTTTTGGACTAAGCTGGAACCAAGCTCTTGAATTCCATATGAACCCGCTTTATCTCTAGGCTCACCACTTTGAATATAGACACGTATTTCATCATCACTTAGTTCCCAAAATGTGACCTCTGTTCTTTCATAAAAGGTTACTGTCGTATCTTTATAAAGAATCGCCACTCCTGTAAGAACCTCGTGAGTATTCCCAGAGAGCATGCGCAGCATTCTGAAGGAATCCTCCTCACTTTCTGGTTTTCCTAAAACTTGTTGTCCATATACGACGACAGTGTCAGCCCCTAAAACATAGGCTTCATGATACCCCTTTGCAACATCTTGTGCTTTTTGGAGCGCTAAAGACATCACTAAGTCATGAGTTGGCATGGTATGATCCATAACCTCTTCAATTTCACTTACGACTACATCAAAATTAAGTTGAAGATTACTAAGAAGTTCTTTTCTCCGAGGAGATCCTGAGGCTAATATGAGGCGGTCTTGCATTTACTTATCACCCTTTTAGTTTTTTTCGTTAGAATGGAAGATACTTAAATATCGTATCAAATTCTTAAGTCTTAAACAATTTTTAAAAATGCTATTTTTAAGTTCACGTCTCTTTCCTTTTGTTAATATGCGACAAAAAAAGGAAACTTAGTAACAGTTTCCTTTTAGGATAATCCATTTTTCCATTGCTGAAAATAATATAAGGCATCAAGGAGGGATTGCTGTGACTTCCACAATACTGCTTGCTCCTTTGATTGTTGGAATGATTTTAAGTGATCAAACGCAGATGATAATTGAATAGAATAAGACTTCAATGGTTCGCTTAACCCCTCTACATCTTGTCCTTTTACCTGGTCATATACCTTAGTTGCATTAGACCATTGTTCTTCAGAAATACTGTTTGTTTCAAATGCAGATGAGGAAATACCAAGTAATTCCATAAACAACTTATGACTGCCATCAACATAATTTGCGTCCTTCTCATTTACGTTTGTAAAACTGCCACCTTCAATAATATATTCCTTCGGCCAGGGGTCATCACCAACTTTCTCTTCATACGACTTATCGATGGTCGATAGTTTTCCCTTGTCTAACCCGATTCCAATAAATACAAAATAGAACCCGTCAGCTTCAATGGCAGTTGCTGGAAATCCTGTCCCCTTAGCTCCTTCAACAACGGAGTTCGCTGATTCTTTCGTTGTAAATTTACCTAATTGAACTGCTGCTGCTTTAATTGGTGGTAACTCAAGTGAAGTAGTTGGGGTAGCTTGGCCAGGTTCAGCCTCTTCATTTTCTTTTCCCGATGAATTAACGGGAAGTGAAGGTTGACCATTATTAACTGAAGCAGGTATATCTTCAACATCAGATATTAAATTAAGAATCATTGCACCTAATCCTAACCCTACAATTACTGCTAAAATGATTGAGATGAATAGAGCTTTTATTCCAGAAGGATTTCTTCGATTAACACCCTTCCCTTTCTGCTTAACTAAACTCATATAGGGAGTTTTCTTTGGCTTATTCCGAACATCTTCGATTTGAACTATATTAGACGTGCGATCATTTTCTACCTCTTCATAAGTTGGTAAAACCCAATCAAACTCTTCTTTATCCTCCTTTGCTGCTGCAATCTCCTCATTGGCTTTAAGGGGTGCCAAACTTTCTTCTTGTAAATTACTAGATTTCGACTGTATTTTTTCTGTGTTTTTCGAAGTTTCCTCGATTAATTGTTCGTTGCCATTAATCTTAATTGAAATACGATTATTACCCTTGTCCATTTTGTCACCACCCTAAATTTACTAGACCATTACGACACTTTCTACTATGCTAGCATATTTATAAAAAAAAATAACAAGACATTTGTCGTCTTGTCGTAAAAGGTTTTCGTCAAATTTTTTAAAAGAAGGCTCTGTTAAACTTTGTTGTTGATTTTCGCTACAGGGCACTCGCTTTCCTCGGGCGGTTCGGGAGCCTCCTCGTCGCTGCGCTCCTGCAGGGTCTCCCTTGACCCGCTTTTCCCGCAGGACACTGAATTGGCCTCCTCGAATAAACCCACGCACGAAGGAAATGCGAATGCATTTCCGAGGAGTCTCGCACCCTTACGCTACAATCAACAAAGGTTAAAAATCAACATTGTTCTTTATCATAGCCTAAAAGAATAAAAATAAGGAGAAATACCAATCGATGAATTCTTGACCAAAAAAGTATGAGGTAAGGGTACCTGCCGCAATAGCAGGTCCAAACGGCGTAGGTTTCCCACGTTCCACTTTTCCTAAAAGCATTCCAATCAAACCAAATATGCTACCAAAGATTGTTGCAAACAGAAAAGAGACAACGATAAGTTTCAATCCTAGCGCAAGCCCTAAAACTGCAAATAATTTTATATCCCCTCCACCCATTCCTCCCTTACTTATTAAAGCAATAGCAAGAAGCAGAATAAAGGCCACTGCGCTTCCTATTAGCATATCCCACCATGGCTCAAGGGGGATCACAAATCTTTCAAAAAGAATTAAGGTTCCAAAGAAAAGGAGAACCTTGTCAGGAATAAGCATAAAGCATAGGTCTGACACAATGATGATCATTAACAACGAGATTAACGTCCAAGAAACTATTAATTCTGTTGACCAGCCTAATACTAGCGGAGATAAGGTGAATAGGCCAGCTGTTAGTAGTTCTATTGTTGGATATAGGGGAGAAATACTACATTTACACGTTTTACACTTTCCTTTTTGAAAAAGATAGGAGAGAACAGGAATCAACTCAGCTTTGGAGAGCTGTTGATTGCAGTTAGGACAGGAAGATCGAGGATAAATGAAGGATTGGTTTTGGGGAATTCTTAAACCGACCACATTATAAAATGATCCCAATACAAAGCCAAAGATAGAAATAAATAAATACAATAGAGTCATCAATTTTATCACCTTTTAATTAATAAATATCGATAACTCCCAAAGTAGAGAATTATCGATATTCTATTTAACATACATGGCTACTTTATTTCGGCCAGCTTGTTTCGCACCAGTATACATCGCTCGATCTGCATGCCGAATAAGTGCAAGTGAATCATCAGCATCTTCTGGTGCAGTTGCAAACCCAATACTTGCTGTAATGCGTACTTTTAGTTTTCTCCCTCCAGCTAAGTCGTCATGAACAATAAAAGGACGATTTGCAATCATTTGTCTTATTGTCTCTGCAATCTTAAATGTCGTTTGCTTGTCAGTATCTGGTAGGAGGATCACGAATTCTTCCCCACCATAGCGTGCTACTTTCCCTATATCTCCAATGACATTGACTAATCTTACAGCTAACTGAACAAGAATTTCATTTCCACTTTGGTGTCCATAGGTGTCATTCACCGTTTTAAAATGATCTAAATCAATTAAGATCAAAGACAACGACTTCACTTCGTTTTGATTTTGCATATTAGAAAATTCTTTGTCTAATTGTTCTTCAAAGTATCTATAATTAAATAAATTCGTCAACGCACAGCGTTCGCTCTTTTTCCTTGCTTCTGCATGATGCTTTGCGTTTTCTGTTGCTACACCTAAGTAAGATGCAAGAATTTCCACGATGGTTAGCTGGTGTTTTTCAAAAGCATGTCTCTGTTTTGAAGCAAAAATTAGTACTCCAATCACGTTTTGATGACGAATCACTGGAACACTAATAACACTCTCAACATCCTCTGGGAGATAACACTCATTCAACTTCTTCCAATCCTTTTTTGTGTGATAGATGATGGATTGTTTCTTTGCCCATACTCTACCACTTATCCCCTCGTGTTTGATGATTGGATGAAAAGTTAGATTTCTATTTTCTCCCTTTTCAATGGAACGAATAACCTGTAGTCTATGATCATCTACAGTCTCTAATATATAGACATAGTCAGCCGGTAGAATATCCTCCGCTTTTTCAATAAAAAGGTCAAGAACTTCCTCGCCGTCCAAGTTTCCCGTTAATTCATGCCCTAAATCACTTGTTTTTTGTAAATAGTCGTTAATTCTTTCACTAGAGTAATAAAGTTTTAGAATCAGAGATAGACAAATTAAAGGGATTCCTACTATTAATATCGAAGTCAAGCCAATCTCGACATATAGAATATACAGTAATAGACCAATCGGCAAGAGGAACACTTTTGACTGGGCTTCCCATATTAAATCTTTACTAATGTAAGGAGCTTTAACGCTATATACTGAACGCTTTATGATATACAGCATCGTATGGTTTGCCATAAACTTTGAAACTTCATAACCAAATATACTTAATAACACCTGGCCCGAAGAAATGTCTACAGCACCGTGTGTTCCTCCTAACATGTAAAAAACAAAACCACCTACGAGTGAAATACAAAGAAACATTAATGAGTTTATCGGGATTCGATATAAATCCCTCCACCCAATTTTTAATTTTAATAATAATGCTAGTATCGCAATTTGACTAAAGATAATTTCGACTAGTAAACCAAAATATAAAAACACAACTAGGGATGTACCAGCTATAAATAGTATCGGTGTACCATTTACAACAATAGGGAAGATAGAAAGGAAAATCGTTAAAAGTAAGAAACTGAAGAGGTCAAGCTCATAACCAAAAATCGTATTATCTGTCATTTTATAAAGAACTGACATTGAGATTGGAAAAAATAGCGCCCAAATAATCCAGACAATATATTTTACTTTTAGACTGACATTCAATGCTATCCCCCCCTTTCTAAAAGATTTAGAATTTTACAATTACTAACATTAGTTTATCAAATCTTCTAAAAAATGTCACACAGTATATAGGTCAAATGACCCTTTTTTTGTTCAATTTGACTATAATTCTGTCATATTAAAAATGTATGGCCTTACTTCAGACAAAAAGTATAAAGAGCCTGTAATAAGAAGCACATCCTCTTGCTTCAATTCTAACACCTTTTG
>JBEQAC010000224.1:0-5599 GCA_041640535.1 Bacillaceae bacterium | reverse complement strand
TTGTTAAAAAAGGACCTTGAAACTATAATTAACATATTCTATATTTCTAGTTGCGAAATAAATAATAATAAAATTAAGTCTCCGTATGAAACGAGGATAGTTATTAAATGAAAGAAATACAGCGTAATGAATTTAATGTTGGTATAGGATATGGGCTAATGGCGTATTTATTTTGGGGGATCCTCCCATTATATTGGAAACTGTTAGATCATATCTCGGCGTTAGAAATCCTAGCCCATCGTGTTTTTTGGTCATTTGTTTTTGTTGTAGGAATTGTTTTTGTTACAAAAAAGGGAAAGGTATTAGTTAGAGAAATACCTGGTCTTATTAAAAATAGAAAAATATTAATTGGTGTTACGGTTTCCTCCTTGTTAGTTACATTAAATTGGTTTATTTTTATATGGGCAGTAAATAGCAATCATATTATTGAAACTAGTTTAGGATATTATATTAATCCACTAGTTAGTGTGTTATTAGCTGTACTCGTCTTAAAAGAAAGACTATTGTTTTGGCAAACTATATCCTTTTCATTAGCAGGTATTGGTGTCCTTATTATGACACTTCAAATTGGTACTTTCCCTTGGGTGGCATTATCATTAGCACTAAGCTTTGCTTTATATGGATTGGTTAAGAAACTAACGAATCTAGATTCGTTAATTGGATTAACTCTAGAAACAATGCTTATTACGCCTATTGCTATGTTTTTCTTAGTATCGCAGTTTGCTAAGGGAATTGACGCTTTTTTCCATTCAGGGATAACGCAACAAATTTTATTAGTCGGAGCTGGGGTTGCAACGGCATTACCTCTGCTATGGTTCGCTCAAGCAGCAAAAAGAATTCCTCTAACAATGATTGGTATTCTTCAATATGTGTCACCAACGATTAGCTTAATGATTGGTGTGTTTTTGTATAATGAACCATTTACAAAAACACATATGATTACCTTTACGTTCATATGGACAGCATTGGTTATTTATTCTTTTTCTAAATCTAAATTACTATTAAGCATTCAGCCGAAGGTTGGTAGAAAAAAATCAGTAGGTATATAATGGAGTTATATTTTTTTGTGGAGACTAATTGAAGTTAATGGTATAGTATCATAGTAAATAAAATAAAAGTCTGTTACTAAATTGGTGGCGGGAGAGGTTCTAGCGAAAACCCTCTATAAAAAACTAAGGAAAACTATATCCTTGGGTATAGTTTTTTTAAATAAAAAGGGTTGAAAAGAGTCTTTTTTCAAATAGAAAGGAGATTAAATACAATGTTGAAGTATGAAAAGGCAATTGTTGTATTTAGTGGAGGACAAGATAGTACGACGTGTCTGTTTTGGGCATTAAAACAATTTAAAGAGGTTGAAGCGGTAACCTTTAATTATAATCAACGCCATCGACTTGAAATTGATGTTGCGGCGTCCATTGCAAAAGAACTCAACATTAAGCATACGGTTCTTGATATGTCATTATTAAATCAATTAGCTCCCAATGCATTAACTCGTGAAGATGTAGAGATCACTGCAAATGAAGGAGAATTACCTTCAACCTTTGTGGATGGTCGTAACTTATTGTTTTTATCATTTGCGGCCGTACTCGCGAAGCAAGTTGGGGCTAAACATATTGTAACAGGTGTATGTGAGACTGATTTCAGTGGCTATCCAGATTGTCGAGATGTCTTTATTAAATCATTAAATGTGACGTTAAATCTCTCAATGGATTACCAGTTTGTCATCCACACACCACTTATGTGGCTGAATAAAGCTGAAACATGGGAGTTAGCAGACCAATTAGGTGCATTTGAGTTTGTGAGAGAAAAAACATTAACATGTTATAACGGCATCATTTCTGATGGGTGTGGTGAATGTCCTGCATGTATATTGAGAAAGCGTGGTCTTGATGAATATGTAGGAAGAAAGATGAATGGAGTGAACAGCATTGATACAACAAATCTATCCTCAAACTAACCATCCTTATCAATATGAGTTAAATAAGGATATGCAGTTTGCTGCAGCTCATTTTGTTCCACATGATGATGCAGGCAAATGCAGACTGGTGCATGGACATACCTATTTTATTAATATTACAATCGCTGGTAATGAGTTAGATCATACAGGATTTTTGGTCAATTTTCAGTTGATTAAAAAGCTAATTCATGGAAAATTTGATCATAGCTTATTAAATGATCATCATGATACGTTTAATGAAGAGTTCCCAGAGGATTTTCCAACAACAGAAGTCCTTGCCAGAAAGATCTATGAGACCGTACAAGAGTACTTAGACCAATTGTCTCATAAGCCAAAATGTGTACAGGTGTTTGTCCGTGAAACACCAACCAGTTATGTTGTATTTCGCCCAAAGGTTCGTGAGCAAAATGAATAGAACCATTCCTGTTTTAGAAATATTTGGACCAACGATTCAGGGTGAAGGGATGGTTGTAGGGCAAAAAACCATGTTTGTTCGGACTGCTGGCTGTGATTATTCCTGTAAGTGGTGCGATTCTGCATTCACATGGGATGGTAGTGCAAAAGATCAAATTAGAAAATTAACTGCAAAAGAAATTTTCACAGAATTAAAGGAACTTGGCGGAGAAAATTTTAACCATGTTACAATTTCCGGTGGAAACCCAGCCCTAATTGCTGCGCTTGAAGAATTAGTGGTACTTCTGCATGATTATTTGATCAGAGTAGCAATCGAAACACAAGGCAGTAAATGGCAGGATTGGTTTCTCGAAATAGATGATTTAACCATTTCTCCTAAGCCACCAAGTTCAGGAATGAAGACAGATTTTGAGAAATTAGACGATATTATGAATAGGTTAGCAGCTGTAAATGGAAAGATGGTAAGTTTAAAGGTGGTTGTCTTTGATGAAGAGGACTTTAAATACGCAATAAAGGTACACAAGCGATATCCAACGATCCCTTTTTATTTGCAGGTAGGAAATGATGATATTCATAGCCAGGATGATCAACAGCTTATCAACAAACTTTTAACAAGGTATGAATGGCTAATTGAAAAAGCGATACAAACAAAAGAATTGAATTCAGTAAGAGTACTTCCACAACTCCATACATTAGTATGGGGAAATAAACGTGGGGTTTAAGAAATAATTTGTTAAAGGAGAAAGGAAAAATGACAGGAAGAAAAGATGAAGAATTAACAGATGTTACACTATTAGGAAATCAAGGAACAAATTATCTTTTTGAGTATTCTCCAGATATATTAGAAACCTTCGATAATAAACATCCTGACAAAGACTATTTTGTGAAATTTAACTGCCCTGAATTTACAAGTTTATGCCCGAAAACAGGACAACCTGATTTTGCTACGATTTATATTAGTTATATTCCAGAAATTAAGATGGTTGAAAGTAAATCATTAAAACTTTATCTATTTAGCTTTCGTAATCATGGTGATTTCCATGAAGACTGTGTAAATATTATATTGAAGGACCTTATTAAATTAATGGATCCTCGTTATATTGAAGTGTGGGGAAAATTCACTCCACGTGGAGGAATTTCGATTGATCCTTACACAAATTATGGACGTCCTGGAACGAAATTTGAAAAAATGGCAGAATACCGTATGATGAATCATGACTTAAATCCTGAGAAAATTGATAATCGCTAAACCACAATGAAAAGGAGAGAACTGTTAGAACTAGCAGTTCTCTCTCTTTTTTAATTTGTTATGCGCTTACAAAAAATTCTACAATATAAAATTAGCGAATGCTAACTATTTTATAATTTTTATGATTGACGACAGTACGGCGTTCTAAATCAAGATCACGAAAATTATCCATATAGGTTAAGTCGACAATGACGGAGTTTTCGTTTACTTTTTCAACTACACCCTTAAGTCCGTCTTTAAATTCAATGATGTTACCAATCTCTGCAATTTTCATGTCATCGCTCCCTTTTAATAAAAATATCCATTTTTTCCATTTTGCCTTACTTTTTCTTCTGCGTAAAGAGTTTTTTGATAGAATGATAGAAATAGTTAAATATTTACAACAGATAATAATAAAAATATGATTTTATTATCAGGGGCTAATGTATTGTATTTTACTTTGTAGGTAGTAGAAAGATAAAATAATTATATTGTTATACAAAAAAGGAGAGAAAAGAATTTTGGTTGATTCCGGGTTAGTATTAGAAGGTGGAGGAATGCGTGGGTTATACACTGCTGGTATATTGGAATACTTTATGGAAAAAGAATTATTTTTTCCTTATGTCATTGGTGTATCCGCAGGGGCTTGTATGGCAGCTTCTTATTTATCGCGACAAAAAGGAAGAAACAGAATGGTGAATATTGACTATGCTGCTAATCCAGAGTATCTTTCCCTTAAAAATTTTCTAAAGAAGCGTCAACTTTTTGGAATGGATTATCTATTTGACGAGATACCAAATAAGCTAGTTCCCTATGATTATGAATCATTTTATAAAGGGGAGGAAGACCTCGTTATTGGCGTTACCGATTGTGAGACAGGAGAACCGGTTTATTATTCAAAAAGTGAGTATGACAAAGACATTTTAAAGGTTTTAAGAGCATCAAGCTCACTACCACTAATCGCACCAGTTATTACATATAACGGCTTGCAACTTTTAGATGGGGGAATAGCTGACCCGATTCCAATAAAAAAATCTGAGCGTGAAGGAAATAATAAGAATGTTATTATTTTAACTAAAAATAGGGGTTATCTTAAAAAGAAAACTACCAATATTAATTGGTTACTACGCAAAGTGTACCCTCACTATCCATACTTAATTGATGCTTTAACTAATAGGTATAAGTTATATAATGAGACAATATCATATATTCTTGAACAAGAGAAAAAAGGAAACGTATTTATAATAAGCCCATCTCAAACAGTCAATGTAGCAAGAATTGAAAAGAACCCTAAAAAGCTAACGGAATTATATCAACAAGGTTATCGTGATGCTATGGAACAATTTGATCGATTAATAATTTGGTTGGATGAGAAGTAGAAATAGATAACCGTTGATCTTACGAAATAATATTGATTGAATAGAAAAATAAATCATATAATAATAAGTAAGATTTTTTCTAGAGGTGAAGGAATGAAGATTAATCAAGTTGTTTCAAAACTTAGGACAGGAACTCCTACCATTTTAGGTAGTGAAGACTTCTATAAATTTTCCATTCTCTTACCACTCCTTGAGATTAATGATGAAATACACATCCTATTCGAAGTTAGATCTCAACAGCTTAGAAGGCAGCCTGGAGAGATTTGTTTTCCGGGTGGAAAAGTTGATTTATCTGATAAAACCTATCTACATACAGCTATTCGAGAAACCTCTGAAGAATTAGGAATTGAAGAGCAGAGTATAGAACATGTGTCTCCATTGGATTATATTGTATCTCCTTTTGGGATGATGATTTTTCCATTTGTAGGTGTAATTTCAAACCCGGGTCTCATATCACCAAATCCTTCTGAGGTTGAGGAGGTATTTACAGTTCCTTTATCGTATTTATTACAAACCGAACCTGATACCTATCAAATTGAGTTTAAACTTCAACCTGAACAAAATTTCCCTTATGAATTAATTGTTGGTGGTGAAAATTATCGTTGGCAGGTCAGAAGAATG
>JBEQAC010000223.1:0-5649 GCA_041640535.1 Bacillaceae bacterium | reverse complement strand
AGATGAGATTTCCCATAGCGCAAGCTAGTAAGATCCCTCGAAGATGACGAGGTTGATAGGTCAGAGGTGGAAGCGCGGTGACGTGTGCAGCTGACTGATACTAATCGATCGAGGACTTAACCAAATTTTATGATGAATGTATGAACGTTATCTAGTTTTTAGGGTATGAATGAAGTTATACAGCGATAAAAAATTATAGTGGAAACATAAAAATTCCTCTTGAAATTTGTCAAAATGCTAGTATAATAAAGTTTGTCCTTAATAAAATGTCTAGTGATGATGGCGAAGAGGTCACACCCGTTCCCATACCGAACACGGAAGTTAAGCTCTTCAGCGCCGATGGTAGTTGGGGGACTCCCCCTGTGAGAGTAGGACGTCGCTAGGCTTGGATTATTCCACAGTAGCTCAGTGGTAGAGCTATCGGCTGTTAACCGATCGGTCGCAGGTTCGAATCCTGCCTGTGGAGCCATTCCATTTGGAGAGCTGTCCGAGTGGTCGAAGGAGCACGATTGGAAATCGTGTAGGCGGTAACCCGTCTCAAGGGTTCGAATCCCTTGCTCTCCGCCACAAGGTTTTAAATATAAAAGATATGGTGTTGGCCCGTTGGTCAAGCGGTTAAGACACCGCCCTTTCACGGCGGTAACACGGGTTCGAATCCCGTACGGGTCACCAAACTTTCATATCATATAATGGAGGATTAGCTCAGCTGGGAGAGCACCTGCCTTACAAGCAGGGGGTCGGCGGTTCGATCCCGTCATCCTCCACCATTTAATTTGATACATTTTATTATCGCGGGGTGGAGCAACGAGTGTTACTTCATGAATAATCTGCGAGTTGTACCAATCGAGCTTCTTCTTGAATAGCTTTCTGAGATTGGGACAGTTGATAACTATGGTGAAGAATTAATTTTAATACTTTTTATTATCGCGGGGTGGAGCAGTCTGGTAGCTCGTCGGGCTCATAACCCGAAGGTCGCAGGTTCAAATCCTGTCCCCGCAACCAATTGGTCCCGTGGTGTAGCGGTTAACATGCCTGCCTGTCACGCAGGAGATCGCCGGTTCGATCCCGGTCGGGACCGCCATTAAATGGCTCGGTAGCTCAGTCGGTAGAGCAATGGACTGAAAATCCATGTGTCGGCGGTTCGATTCCGTCCCGAGCCACCATTTAATTTGCTGGTGTAGCTCAGTTGGTAGAGCACGACCGAATAAGCTTCATTGAAATAACTTCAGCGTACCAAACGACCCACATCTTGAATAATCATTCGGAGTTTGGGACGACTTCAAAGTTGAAGATAATAAGATTTTATATTTCATAATAATAATGCCGGTGTAGCTCAGTTGGTAGAGCAACTGACTTGTAATCAGTAGGTCGTGGGTTCGACTCCTATCGCCGGCACCAGTTAAATATGGAGGGGTAGCGAAGTGGCTAAACGCGGCGGACTGTAAATCCGCTCCCTGAGGGTTCGGCGGTTCGAATCCGTCCCCCTCCACCATTTTAATTTAATAGGGGCATAGTTTAACGGTAGAACAGAGGTCTCCAAAACCTCCAGTGTGGGTTCGATTCCTACTGCCCCTGCCATTTTTTTGTCTCTATGGCGGTTGTGGCGAAGTGGTTAACGCACCAGATTGTGGCTCTGGCACTCGTGGGTTCGATTCCCATCAATCGCCCCATAAATACAAATAAATTGCGGGTGTAGTTTAATGGTAAAACCTCAGCCTTCCAAGCTGATGTCGTGAGTTCGATTCTCATCACCCGCTCCATTAAAATATACTCTTGCGAGTTTTGATTGAGTATTTTGTTATTTGTACTAGTTAATTATATATAAAGAGCGTAGTAGTACTTAGAATGTCGACGACATTCCGTAAAATTTCCTGAAGGGAAATTTTCCAGAATATCCTCTTGCGGAGTGATTTCATGTAGATTACTCGAGGAAGATTTTCATGAAGCATATTCAGTGGGCTATAGCCAAGCGGTAAGGCAACGGACTTTGACTCCGTCATGCGTTGGTTCGAATCCAGCTAGCCCAGCCATTTATTTTTATTAGCACAAATTGCATTTATGCAATATAATATAGTGGAAATTAACTTGATTTGCGGAAGTAGTTCAGTGGTAGAACACCACCTTGCCAAGGTGGGGGTCGCGGGTTCGAATCCCGTCTTCCGCTCCAAGTGGCGGCATAGCCAAGTGGTAAGGCAGAGGTCTGCAAAACCTTTACCACCGGTTCGAATCCGGTTGCCGCCTCCAAAAAAGTCCACCATATACATGCCGGGGTGGCGGAACTGGCAGACGCACAGGACTTAAAATCCTGCGGTAGGTGACTACCGTACCGGTTCGATTCCGGTCCTCGGCACCATTAGTTCTAAATCTTAAGCTTTCATATATATCCTGCCGGTGTGGCGGAATTGGCAGACGCGCACGACTCAAAATCGTGTTCCTCTGGAGTGCCGGTTCGACCCCGGCCACCGGTATCAAAAACACTTCTTAGTTTTAAGAAGTGTTTTTTATTATATTCTTTCCTTTTTAGTATTCATTTTTTGAACTAATTAGAGAATTTTTCAAAATGATAGACTTCAAATTTTACTTTGAAGTGTCGGTTCGATTGCTCTGATTTTCCTCAACACTTAAAAATAAAAGTCACATCTGAGTACTTATCTTTTCTCTGAATCAAAACCAAAGCGGTTTAGCTAAAATAATAAACCCAATTGGCTAACGCAACGACCAAAGCGCCAATATACCCCCAAGAAACTTTCCTCTGCCAGGTTTTTGGTCGAGTGGTTGTAAAAAGAAACAAAGTTGGTACGAGAGTCCATGGTAATATAAGGAACAAACCTATTAAAAATAGTAAAATTCCAACACCAATGGAATCAGTACTAAAGGAATCTGTGAATAAGAAAGCGGATATCCCTAACCCGATTGGCGAGATTAATAGAAGTAGATAGCAGTGAAGTCGAAAGTTAGAGAAATAAGTCTGTAGCTGATCGGAATCGTATAATGTAAATTTTAATTTAGGCTTTAATTTGAATCTTGACATTGCTGGAACTATTTTTGCTGGTTCTACTTGCATGGTGACTCCTCCTAACTTGTTTTTGCTGAAGGGATAGTGGATTGATTTTAATGTTGAAATTCTTTTCGGATTTCGGTTAGTTTTAAAAATGTATATGGGTTACTTGGTGTTTCTATGACTAATATAAAGGGATATTTTGGTAGACTATACTATATAGACGAATAAAATAGATAGTTCGTTTCATTTTTTTTTGTAAAATTTATGCATTTTTAAATAATGGTTACCACGCAACAACAACGTTCGAATACGGAATTCGTCAATCAACCAACTATTTCAAAAAACCTTCCTGACTTGCAAACCACCTATGATAGACTGAATGCAAAAATGGATAGAGCGATTGCAATTTATGAAGGATTTTTAGCAAGTATTTAAGTTTAAATAACCAAATAAATAAATTTAATGCTCTTCCAATAACGGAAGGGTATTTTATTTTCAGAAAATCCCTTATCTGAAAAAATAGAACATTTTGGAAATTCTAAACTTCCCATTTAAGGATATTAAATAAACCTATGATATTTCGTTGACACCAATAGGTATCGATTATATACTTTAAAGCATGTGAATAAAAAACCGAGTAAAAAGATATGGATTGTTTTAGTTCTGATGTGTTTTTATAAAGGGGGGTAAGACATGGCAGGAATTCAAATTAAAAATGTAAGTAAAACATTTGTAAATAAAGAGGATAAATCGAGCTATACAGTTTTTGAAAATATAGATTTAGAAGTGCAAACCGGAGAGTTTATATCATTATTAGGTCCTTCTGGTTGTGGAAAATCAACACTTCTTAATATTATTGCAGGCTTAGACAATGCATCTAATGGAGAAGTGAAAGCTGGTGACAAGCTTATTACATCACCTGGGACTGACCGTGGTGTTGTCTTTCAAGAAGCTGCGCTTATGCCATGGATGAGTGTATTAGAGAACGTCATGTTTGCCTTGAAAAAGAAAATGGGTAAAGATGAAGCTAAAAAACGTGCGATTGAATATTTAAAGCTCGTTCATTTAAGTAAATTTATCAATTCATATCCACATGAATTATCCGGCGGAATGAAACAACGTGTATCTATTGCCCGTGCTTTAGCAATGGACCCTAGTGTCTTACTCATGGATGAACCGTTTGGCGCATTAGATGAGCAAACGCGTTCAACCCTTCATAAGGAAGTTCAGTATATCTGGGAGACGACTAGAAAAACCATTCTATTTGTTACACATAATATCAGAGAGTCAATTTTACTTTCAGACCGGATTATCTTAATGGGTACAAGACCAGGTGGAATTATTGGTGAATTTAAAGTCGATATACCTAGACCAAGAAAGCAAGCAAGTACAGAGTTTGTAGAATTAGAAGAAAAAATTATGGCTCAGTTAGCTGGAGAAATTGAGAAAGTGATGAGGGAGGAAATGGGTGATGACTACAATTCTCAGAAGGCTGCTCTTCTTTACGGTTCTAATCGTAGTATGGGAGAGCATATATAGACTAAATTTATCATTAGAGTTTCGTTCCACAACCCTTTTCCCATCCCCATTTGGTGCGATTGTTCAACTATACAAAGGTTTCTTTGAAACTGGTATTCTAGCATCAGCATTGTTTACTAGTTTGCAGCGAATTGGAATCGGATTCGTACTTTCTCTTATTATTGGGACTACACTAGGGATTATATTAGCACAGTCAAAATTAGCGGATGAAACACTTGGATCACTTGTCATTGCACTTCAGTCTGTACCAAGTATCGTTTGGTTACCAATCGCTTTAATCATTTTCCAAGGCGGTGGTACTGCAATTATCTTTATTATTGTTCTTGGTGGTACATGGTCGATGACGATGAATATGAGAATGGGATTGAAAAATGTCCAACCGCTACTGGTAAGGGCAGCTAGGACAATGGGATATAAAGGGTCCGAGCTTGTCTGGAGAGTTATGATTCCAGCATCTATTCCTTCTGCTTTAACCGGGGCTCGTTTAGCTTGGGCGTTCGGATGGCGTGCATTAATGGCAGGGGAATTACTTGGAACTGGTGGTTTAGGACGTACTTTAATGGATGCAAAAGATTTTTATAATATGGATTTAGTTATTTCAATTATCATTATCATTTCAATAACAGGACTTATCATTGAATACCTTGTCTTCAATAAAATTGAAAAGCGAGTATTAGCTCGTTGGGGTTATGCAAAGTAAATAGACAGAAAATTGTAGGGGGAACTAAGAATGAAAAAGTTAGTAAGTGCTTTAATAATAGGGTTGCTAGTAACGACTTTAACAGCTTGTGGTACTAGCTCTTCTACTAGTGGAGGGACTGCTGAAGATGTAACTATTGGATATTTTCCAAATTTAGATCATGCAGCAGCCATTGTTGGGAAAGAATTAGGAATGTTCCAGGATGAATTAGGAGAGATTGAGGCAAACTTTAAACATTTCCCTAATGGAAATGATTTTATGGATGCATTAGACACTGGTGCGATCGATATTGGATATGTAGGACCTGGACCGGCGATTAACTACTTTTTAGGCGGTGGAGATGTTGTTATCCTTGGTTCCGCAGCGAACGGTGCAACATTGATTGTTGCTCGTGAAGGGTCTGGAATTG
>JBEQAC010000222.1:0-5706 GCA_041640535.1 Bacillaceae bacterium | reverse complement strand
TGGGCATTTAATGGTATACATAAGATCTTATCTCCATTAATGTCAATGTCCATAAACCTTTCAAACACGGAAATGTTTACTCCATCTACTTGCCCATCATTTACCGGTGAAAAATAAAGGTCGTTTTTCTCAAAAGCATTCATATCAAATTCTGCAAAATCACTTAAAGATACAAGCGATCCTTCCCTACTAAATTGATCAAATAATGTTTTGTCTAAGATAAAAAGATCAATTGATTTACTTGTCATTTCAGCAGCCATTTTTTGTATTCCTACATGTGATTGTTGATCCATTTGTGTACTGGAATAGTGGATATAACGTAAAGATATTTGTTTATCATCAAGTTCTGACTCATCTAACAATTCAACATTTAACTCATCTTGAAGCGTTTGAATTCGTTCAGAATTTATCATTTCTCCCATTACAACAATGTTTAACACAATCTCTTTTTTACCTGCGAAACTTGCGATAGAAGTTCCAATAAAAATAAGAACGACAATGGTCACGATAAAATGAATTTTATAGTATTCCCATAAATATGATATCTTTTCTGAAAAGGTCATTGGTGCTAAAATTTCTCCAAGTTTTTTCTTCAAGTGTGACTCCCCCTCTAGTTGAATTTGCTGCCATTATTCTAGATTCTCTCATATAATTTGACATTATCTTACTATTTTATCACTCTCATTACTCATCAGTACAATTAATTATACTATATTTGAAGAACCTTGCTGTTTATTTATATCAATCTTATTTATTTCAGACTTTCCTTTAATCATGATCAAATACAAAATCCCTTGAAGAAAAATTGTACCGAATAAAACGAGATAAATTAAGTCTGGAGAAATGGCATAAAAAAAGATAAAACAAAGGACAGATAACACACGGCCAATATTAACCGCCCACTCTCGTACAACTAGCATTTCTGTACGAAGACCTGCTCGCTTTGGTAAAATTTCTACGACCTTTAATAAATAACTAAAATAAGAAACTCCCATTAATGCTTTACAAACCTCATTGATGATTAAAAAGAACAAAACGGTCCCCACATTTACGTTGATCAATAAAGGAGCGGTTGCAACGACATATAGAATCCAGGTAATCAAAACAGTTTTAGGCTGTCTTTCAAAAGGATTATGCCTTGAATGCCATAAACTTGATAGGATTGAAATGATTCCAAGTAAGATCGTTGTAATCCCTACTAAAAATTCACTATTCACTTCTTTATAGATAAGTAGAATCGGTAAGAAGAAAATAAGCCCTTCACATGCACCCCAAATAACCCAACCTGCCCACATATTTTTCAAGATGAGAAACCGTCGATTAAATCGAAAAATGATCGGAATTCTTAAATTTCGTTTTATAGAAAGATCTCTAGGTAACTTAAAACTTAATAGAAAACCAGTAATAAATAAAATCGTTGCGAATGTAAAGATAATGGTATATCCCACCAATGAATGAAAACTTGAAATGATATATCCTGCGAATGCTGGCCCAGTCGTTGTAACCGTACCTAAAACTGCCATTTGTTTCCCTAAGAAAGCGGATCGATCCTTTGTATCAACAATATCATATAAGATTACTAGAAATCCTAGCCAATACATCCCCGAAGAAAAACCGCTCAAAACACCGATCCAAAAAGGAATAACAGCCACTGTTTCTTGTAAAAGTACTACTAGAATATAAAAAATTGCTGTAAATGCCACACCTAATTGATAGCTTAATAGACGATCAAACTTTTTCGCTATCTTTCCTCCTATCCAAAACGCAAGAGGACCAAATAGAAATGAACCTACCATAAAGATGGCGTTTACATTCATATCATTACTGATTCGCCATAAATACAAATTTAAAAACAATCCAGCCATTGTTGATGCCAGCCCATATGCACCATGAATCCATAATAATAATTTTTGATGACTGTTCATGAAGTCCCCCATTTCTCAAAAAAGAGAATCTATCTTTGTTTATAATTTAAACTAACTAAGTAAGAGTGTCAATTTCATATTTATGAACGATTACTAAAAATGAGAAGGAGTAAGCTCGCTTCTCATTTTTAGTTCATAGCTATTCTAATTTCTCTTTATACACTATCTGCTTTATTTAGTCTACGTTGAAAATAAATAAATATTGGTAGTGGTATGATAATCCAACCGAAGCTCTTTATTAAGCTATTTTTTGCTCTTTCTAATGCTCTCTCTTTTTCAGCTACTACCATAGCATCATAATTGGCTCTTAATTCGTCCTCAGAGAGTTCAACTTTGCTACCATTCTCTTTTTCCCATCCCCATTGTCTGTATTCCTCAAAAGATTGGTGGTAAGATGTTGGTGCAATAATATCTGCTACTGCCATGAAAGCTGCCACACTTCCTCCAATGGCCATCATTAAAGTTGCAAATAACACTAAGTAAACATATACCTTCTTAATCATGTTCTCTCCTCCCTCTCCTTGTCTACTCTTCGTTCCCCCGATAATAAGAAGAATAACAACAATAAGCAATAATGGAATTAATCCTATTATAGAAAACATTTTATCCCCCCTACTCCTCCTATATCCTACCATATTTTTCATTTTAGAACAGGTAAACTTTTTGTTAAAAATGATGATATTAGGAGGAGCTTTTTTATCTCTTTACTTTATTTTATGGTCTAATAAATTCGCTTACTACATCAGGAACTTTAATTTTTTTACGCAAAGAGAAAAAGCTCCAACACAAAGTTTGAGAGCTTTTTCGATTGAATCATATTCTTATTGAATGACTCTCTTGGAGAATAAATAATTTTTGCCCCAATACGAGTTCCTTAATACATTCGGTGTGATTGTGACTCCCTGTGAGGATGAGGCATGAATCATGCTTCCATCTCCCATGTAAATGCCGACATGTCCAATTCTTCCATCTGAATATAAGTCATTATTTGTAAAGAACATTAAGTCTCCAGCCTTTAAGTTTGTCACATGTGTCCCCTTACTTGCTTGATCTCTCGATACCCGCGGGATAGTAATTCCATTTTGTTGGAAAACAAGCTGTGTAAATGAAGAACAATCAAAAAGTCTAGGTGCATCCCCAAGTGTGGCACCGAATTTATAACCAGCACCGATATATTGTTTTGCATTCGCTAGTACACCTTGTCTTTGTTTTTGAAGTTTGGTGTGGTGGTCATTTGCCACAGGTTGTTTTTCACGAATTGGTTCAAGTTCTTTCATTTTCTCTCTTGCTGGAATTTTTAAAGCTTGTCCAATGGAAATGAGGTTTGAGTTTATATTATTAGCAGCTTTTAAATCCTGAACACTTGTATGGTGCGCTTTTGAAATGCTGAATAATGTGTCACCAGCTTGAACGACATACTTGCCTGCAGGCTTCTGTACCTGTATTGAACCATTTTCAGGTTTAAAATAGATATATACATTAAATAAAGCACCTGCAGCATTTAAAGGAACATATGCAACATCATTGCTCCAACGTGCGGGTTCAATATTAATGTATTCGTTACTTTTCTTAGCCCTAGATCCTCCCACTGTCATACGAATGGTTGTGGATCCGTCAGTCACTTCGTACGTGCGGTTCGTTGATCAAATTTTATATTATTGTAACCTAAAATTTTTGATAAATGAATAAAAGGAACGTAGTATTTTCCATTGATTGTAATCGGGTTAATCCCATCTACTACCTTGCCATTAATCGCGATTCCTGCCGTAGGCACTCTTTGAACTTGGGCATATGTTGGTAGTGTCATGCTAAATAATAAAGTGAGTATCATTAACCCCATGATTGCCCTTCGAAGTCTTGATGTGTAATCCTTTTTCATGAAGAAGTTCTCCCTTTATAGATTTTTTTAAACATTGATATCTTCTGTAGCGATTTCCTTTTTTATACCCTTTACGAAAGAAAAGTCCCTTCCTATAAAACTAGGAAGGGACTAAAATTCTTATCTAACATGCATTTCATTTGGATGAGAACCACGTCGTCTGTTGCGGTTTAATTCATTAATCCCTATCATTTCATCTTCAGTAAGTTCAAAATCAAAGACATTCATGTTTTCTTCGATTCTTGATGGTGTCACAGATTTAGGAATCACGATGGTTCCGTTCTGTAAATGCCAACGTAATATGACTTGAGCAGGGGTTTTACTATGAGTTTCAGCAATCTGTTTAACGACTTCATCCTTTAACACTTCTCCACCCTGTTCAAGTGGACTCCACGCTTCCACAAAAATATCATGTTTTGCACAATACTCTTTTAATTCAGTTTGTGTAAGATATGGATGGCACTCAACCTGATTTAATACAGGTTTAACTTCACATTCATTTAAGATACGTTCTAAGTGCTCGATTTCAAAATTACATACACCAATTGCTTTTACTCGACCATCATGGTAGAGCTTTTCTAGTGCTTTATATGTATCAACATACTGATCAAATTTTGGAGTTGGCCAATGAATTAAGTATAAGTCAATATAATCAAGACCTAATCGCTCTAAGCTCTCATCAAATGCGCGTAATGTACTTTCATAGCCTTGGTCACCATTCCAAACCTTTGTGGTAATGAATAACTCTTCACGTGGAACAGAGGATTCTTTAATTGCTAATCCCACGCCTTTTTCATTTTTATAGATCATGGCTGTGTCGATTGATCTGTAACCTACTTCAATGGCTTTTGTAACTGCAGCTGCAGCTTGATCATCAGGTACCTGCCAAACTCCATATCCAAGTTGTGGCATTTTTAATCCATTATTTAATGTAACGAAATCCATATACCAAACTCCTTTTTCAATAATATAAATTAAGTATATATTAAAATGGGTTTTATAGGAAATTTCCAGCCTATACTCATCTTAATCCGGATATCCCTCCAAAATAAATCACCACATGGACCTGAATCTTGATTGATATCTGGTTCAATCTTGCTTCCATCTTCTCTATATAATAGACTATAATAGTTTCCAATTCTTGTTGTCATTTATTTGCCAACTTCCTCGAGTAAGAGGTTGGCATATCTTTCTCCACCTAACATTGTCAAATGAACGCCATCACTCACGAAAAATTCTGCTTTTCCAGCACTGGCTTTATACCAGTCAACAAGAGAGGTATTAGGTAGAGTTTCTGCAATTTCTTTTAACGTAACATTGACAGTGTTTTCCCATGGTCTAGGGACCCGACAATTTATTAAGATCACTTCCTTATTTTCTAGACCTTCAATTACACTAATTAAATCTGATTTATCAAAAGGTCCATTTGTTCCTATTTGAATAATGACATAATCACCTATTTTCCCTTTTCCCTTTAGGTTTTTAATGACCTCGGGTAATTCAGACATTTGCCTTCCAATCCGATAATCGACGACCACCTCTGGATATGTTTTTTTAAAGAAAGGAACAGCGTCATAGATAATTGAATCACCAATAATTGTAATAGACTTTTTACTATCTTCAGGGGCTGTTGGATTTGGTTTTTTCTCGATGACCTCATCTTTAGAATTTTCGTGTTCCTCTTGTATTACCGCTTCTCCATTTGTTTCGATTGCCAATTCATCTTCATTTTTTTGTGCAAATTCATTAGGTATTTCTAGAGGCAGATGTACGATTGTTTTCCCCATATGCATCTGCGATATTTTTGTACCTAGTGCATCTTTCCCTCCCAATAATAAAACAAATACTACAATACAACTGACTAACGCAATCCCTCTTGGAGAAAAAACAAACTTCCCTTGT
>JBEQAC010000221.1:0-5722 GCA_041640535.1 Bacillaceae bacterium | reverse complement strand
GTAAGAAAATAAAGCCAATTATAGAAGATGGAGCTTCAGATTGGCCAACCTTTGCTGAAAAAGCTAAAAAGTTATTACAGCAAGACAAGGTTGCAACGATTTTTGGCGGATGGACTTCAGCTAGTCGTAAAGCTATGCTGCCGGTCGTTGAAGAAAATAATGGTTTACTTTGGTATCCTGTCCAATATGAAGGGATGGAAAGCTCACCAAATATCTTCTACACAGGAGCAGCTCCAAATCAGCAAATTGTTCCTGCTGTAGATTGGCTTCTAGAGAATCGTGGAACAAAGTTTTACTTATTAGGATCTGATTATGTATTTCCAAGAACGGCTAATGCGGCAATTAAAGCACAGCTAGCAGATGCTGAGGCTGAGTTAGTTGGGGAAGAATACACACCACTTGGTCATACAGATTACAACACCGTTATTGCGAAAATAAAGAGTCAACAACCAGATGTTATCTTTAATACGTTAAATGGTGATAGTAATGTTGCATTTTTTAAACAGTTAAAAGATGCAGGTATTACTTCAGAAGATGTGACGGTACTTTCAGTTAGTGTAGCAGAAGAAGAGGTTCGCGGTATCGGTGCAGATGTAATTGCAGGTCATTTAACTAGTTGGAACTACTATCAAACGACAGATACTCCTGAAAACAGTGAGTTTGTAGCAGCTTACAAGGCGGAATATGGTGATGCACGTGTAACAGCAGACCCAATTGAGGCTGGTTATTTCGGCGTTTATTTATGGGCTGCAGCCGTAGAAAAGGCTGGAACGACAGATGTTGAAGCTGTAAAAGAAGCAGCGAAAGACTTAGAATTCCAAGCACCAGGTGGTCTTGTAAAGGTGGATGGAGAGAATCAGCATGTTTATAAGACTGTAAGAATTGGTGAAGTCCAAGGTGATGGACAAATTAAAGAATTATGGAATTCAGGTGAACCGGTTAAACCAGATCCATTCCTAAAAGGCTTTGATTGGGCAAAAGGGCTAAGTGAAAGTTTAGGACAGTAGTTATTTTAATGTTTTAAATTAGGTAGAGGTTTGTTTATGCCTCTATCTAATTTTTTACTTTTTTATTCTGTTAGAAATTATAACACTCTCATACTATTAATCAATTTTTGTAGAAAGGAGCAAGGATATGAGTGGAACAATATTAACATTTTTTAATGGATTAAGTCTTGGTTCCATTTTATTATTAATTGCTTTAGGTCTAGCTATTACTTTTGGCTTGATGAAAGTGATTAATATGGCTCACGGAGAGTTAATTATGATTGGAGCCTATGTCACCTATGTGATTCAATCAATTTTTCTCAAATATGTTCCTGAATCATTTTTTGATCTCTACTTTTTATTATCAATACCAATCGCATTTTTAATCGCTGCAGGTGTTGGAATTCTACTAGAGGTTTCATTGATTCAATTCTTATACAAGCGACCTCTAGATAGTTTACTAGCAACGTATGGCGTTGGTTTAATGCTTCAACAATTAGCAAGATCCATTTTTGGTGCACCAAATGTTGGTGTACAGAGCCCAAGCTTTTTAAATGGAGGACTGACCATCGGTACACTTGTTTTACCTTATTCAAGAATTTTTATATTAAGCCTTTCCATCCTTTGTCTTGTGGCTATTTTTCTCTATTTTTATCGTACTGGGAATGGGAGAAGGGTTCGTGCTGTGATGCAAAATAGACAAATGGCCGAATGCTTAGGTGTCCAAACAAGAAAGGTAGATTTAGTTACTTTTGCCATTGGATCAGGATTTGCGGGGATTGCTGGATGTGCATTAACCTTACTCGGCCCAATTGGACCAACTATTGGGACGTATTATATCATCGATGCATTTATGGTCGTTGTTGTTGGCGGAGTCGGAGCCCTTGTTGGGGCAGTTATTGGTGCATTTGGAATTGGATTTTTTAATACTGTATTTGAATACTTCACTTCAGCTACGATTGGAAAAGTTTTAGTCTTTATGTTAATTATAGCGTTTTTACAGTTAAGGCCTTCAGGGCTTGTAAGTTCTCGTTCAAGAGCACTTGATGAATAGTTAATAAAAAGGAGCGTTGAATGATGGGAAAAATGTTAAGTCAATCGATGTTTAATCGAAAGATTCTTATTTTATTATGCTTCGTCTTATTACTTCTTGCGCCGCTCTTTCTATCAGATTTTCGTCTAAATCTTCTTGGTAAATATTTAGCTTTCGCTATTTTAGTTATTGGTTTGGACTTATTATGGGGCTATACAGGAGTACTAAGCCTTGGGCACGGGATTTTCTTTGGAATAGGTGCGTATGCAATGGGGATGTATTTGAAATTAGAAGCTTCAGGGAATAAGCTTCCAGATTTTATGGCATGGAGTGGGATGGAAAGCCTCCCATTATTATGGATGCCGTTTCAAAACCCATTTTTAGCAATTATATTAGGGATATTTATTCCAATAATATTAGCAATGTTCCTAGGATTATTAACGTTCAGAAATCGAATCAATGGTGTTTATTTTACCATCTTATCCCAAGCATTAGTTGTTGTAGTTGTAACTTTGTTTGTAGGCCAACAGGGTTTGACTGGAGGAACAAATGGATTGACTAGCTTTAAAACAATTTTCGGATTCTCGTTATCTTCACCTACAACTCAAACAGTCATCTATTTGATTACTGCTGTTGTATTGGCCATTATTTATCTAGGTAGTAAGAAGCTTATTAATGGACGGTTAGGACAGGTATTAATAGGAATTAGAGATGGAGAAAATCGACTTCGTTTTTTAGGCTACGATCCTGCCATTTTCAAAACATTTATCTATGCACTATCAGCTGGTATTGCTGGATTAGCAGGTATGTTATTCGTTCTTCAGGTTGGTATTATTTCTCCAACGATGATGGGGATTATCCCATCCATTGAAATGGTATTGTGGGTTGCATTAGGGGGTCGTGGCACACTGATTGGTCCAATTCTTGGAGCAATACTTGTAAACGGGGCAAAGACAACCTTTAGTGAGTCCTATCCTGATATTTGGTTATATTTCTTAGGACTTATGTTCGTAATGGTCGTTGTGTTTTTACCAGATGGATTGATGGGACTATTTAAGAAATTCCAAGGAAGGTGGAGTAATTTACATGCCAAACAGCCAAACCGTGCTAGAGTCGAAAAATATTACAGTTGAATTTAGTGGGTTTAAAGCGATTAATAATTTGAATTTTAAAGTGACAAATAACAAAGTTCACTTTTTGATAGGTCCAAATGGGGCTGGTAAGACAACTCTACTTGATGTGATTTGTGGAAAAACTCAGGTGAATGAGGGGAGGGTTATTTATAAAGAAAAACAAAATCTAGTGAAATTAAAGGAATTTAAAATTGTTCATAAAGGGATTTCGCGTAAGTTCCAAGCTCCTTCTATTTTTCAAAATCTCACAGTATATGAGAATTTAATCATTGCTTTAAAGCAGGATAAGGGTCTATGGGCAACAATAAAAGCAAAAGTAACAGTAAACCAGCAAAAGGATTTAGAAAAAATCCTAAAGTTAATCGGATTATCAGAGGAAAGAAATCAGAAGGCAGGTTCTTTATCACATGGACAGAAGCAATGGTTAGAAATCGCGATGGTCTTAGTACAGGATCCCGGTCTTGTCTTGTTAGATGAACCTATTGCTGGTATGTCTAAGGCTGAACGTACAAAAACGGGAGAAATGATTCGAGAGATTGCTAAGGATCGAACAGTCCTAGTTGTAGAACATGATATGGATTTCGTAAAAGAGTATGCAGATATTGTAACGGTCATGCATGAAGGACAATTGCTTTGTCAAGGCTCAATGGAAGAGGTTCAAAATAATTCACGAGTTCGTGAGGTTTACCTTGGGAGAAAGGGGGAGGACCAATGCTAGCACTTCAAAATCTCGAGGTCGGCTACGGTGAAAGTATGGTAGTAAGACGTATACAAATACAGGTAAAAAAAAACCAAGTAGTTTGTATTATGGGGAGAAATGGTGTTGGTAAAACAACGCTCTTAAAAGCGATTATGGGACTTTTACCGTCGAAAAGTGGGAAAATCACCTATAATGAACATGATATTACTAAGAAAAGTCCATCATATCGTGCAAAACGAGGAATTGGCTATGTCCCGCAAGGTAGAGAGATTTTTCCGAAGCTCACTGTTTATGAAAATTTGTTAATCGGACTTGAAGCAAGTGGAGGCTTAAAACACAATTCAATCCGTGAAGAAATTTATGAGTATTTTCCTATTTTAAAAGAGTTTAGGAAAAGAAATGGCGGAGACTTAAGCGGTGGTCAGCAGCAACAACTGGCTATCGCTAGAGCTCTAGTATCGAATCCATCATTTTTATTATTAGATGAACCTACGGAAGGAATCCAACCTAATATAGTTTCTGATATCCAAAACGTTATTCGTGATATTAAAGAAAAAGGGAATACATCCATGATTTTGGTCGAACAAAATTTAGATTATGCGAAAAGTGTAGCAGATTACATTTATGTCATTGATCACGGTTCAGTTGTGTATGAGGGAACGGTTGAAGAGATAAAAGATGAGGAAGTTTATCGGTATTTAAGTATTTAAGTATCATAAAAAGGATGTCGTCTCTAATTTCCTTAGAAACAGCATCCTTTACTACTAAATATTATTTGGATAAAAATTAATGACTTTTCAAGATATTTTGAAGAGAAAAAGGGGGAGGAGGGATAAAATAACTAGTTTGGAATTACTCCTACAATTCCTAAAATATGCAAAACAATGTCAAATAGTATAAGGATTACAATCGTCCATTCAACAAAAAGGCCCCGGATAGAATGACTGATGTTAGTAAAGCCATCCATGATGTTATATAATATTTCCGTCTTGTTTTTCAATATTTTATACCTGTCATTTAATTCAAAAAACTCCAGCATATGATCATAAAACTCACCAGCAGTGCTGCTTGTCCATGTAATATCAGGCTTATCAAGAATCATGATATAAGCGAGGGTATTATACTCGTGACGAACGATCTTCGCTGTGGTTCTTGCTAATTCCTTGTTACCAATTCTAAGCTTGCCTTTTTCCAATCTATCAATCATGTTTTCTAGTTTATCGTGAATCTTTCCAAGTTGTTCCTCCGTTTTCTCAAGTGCAACTGATTTTGCAAGAACGGTGGAAATTAATTCAGGATAGAAACTTTCATATTCAGGCACTACTACATACTCATCTGTCAGCTCAATGGTTTCAGCTTCTTTGACGTGTAGGCTGTAATCATCTGTATATCTATCAACATGTTCGAGATTAATATCAGACTCGAAGGTAAAGATGTATGCAAAAAAATCTTTTATTTCATCTAAGTTTGAGAAATTAATAAAAACAACACTACCGAAGGAAAAAACGAGGACCTGTTGTGATTTTTTTAAATCTCTATTAAGAATTAAATTTAGTTTTCCATCTTTTAAAATTAAAGGTTCTTCCCAGGTGAATTTTTTCGGAATTCCGCAATGAGTGGCGATTTTGTTCAAATCAATTTCATTTGTAATTGCAAATGCTTTAAAAGTAATAGGCTTCATTTTATCACTCATTTCATCAAATTTGACTTATTCAATTCTATTCTTTATATAATAAAAACATTCTAGATAACATAGAAAGAATGAAAGATTTAATAGAAACATTCCAAATGGAGGGTAAGGGAGAGTTTAGCGGAAAAGAACCGATCAAGTTTAAAAGAATGCAAATTGTTTTTCACTGTGTATTTCCTA
>JBEQAC010000220.1:0-5742 GCA_041640535.1 Bacillaceae bacterium | reverse complement strand
TTCTGAGCTTCTCAATATCCGCAAAAGAAAGAACCCAGTCTTAATTGTTTGCCCATCTTCTTTGACTTACAATTGGCTTAGTGAACTTATGAAATTCACTCCTGATATACAGGCAATTGTCGTTGACGGGGACAAGAAAGAGAGAGTAAGGCTACAAAAGGATCTGACTGAAGTCGATGTCATCATAACCTCATATCCCTTATTACGAAAAGATATATCCTGGTATGAGAAACAGAACTTCCATACTGTGTTTTTTGATGAAGCACAATTCTTTAAGAATCCTGTCACGCAAACAGCACGAGCGGTAAAAAAAATACATGCAGATCATCGCTTTGCTCTTACAGGTACACCGATTGAGAATTCAATAGAGGAGCTATGGTCGATTTTCCACATCGTTTTCCCTGAGCTTTTTAAGGGATTAAAGGACTATAGTAACCTCACCAGGAAGACCATTTCCAGAAGAATTCGTCCTTTTTTACTTCGTAGGGTTAAAGAAGATGTACTCACTGAGCTTCCTAAAAAAATTGAATCGACGGAAACCGTGGAGTTGCTGCCTGAGCAAAAGAAACTGTATGCTGCTTATTTAGCTAAGCTTCGACATGACACGTTGAAGCATCTTGATAAGGATACCATTCGAAAAAATCGAATTAAGATTTTAGCTGGATTAACTCGGCTACGTCAAATTTGTTGTCATCCAGCCTTGTTTGTAGACGGATATAAGGGAAGTTCGGCAAAATTCGAGCAGCTTATGCAGATTATAGAAGAATCAAAACTTACAGGTAGGAGAGTATTAATTTTTTCTCAGTTTACGAAAATGCTTGAGTTAATCGGTCGAAGATTGACTCTTCAAGGTTTGCCATATTTCTATCTTGATGGACAAACCCCTCCAGAGGATCGAATAGAAATTTGTCAACGATATAATAAAGGAGAACGTGACTTCTTCCTCATTTCGTTAAAAGCTGGTGGTACTGGGCTAAATTTAACTGGGGCCGATACCGTAATTCTCTATGACCTTTGGTGGAATCCCGCAGTAGAGGAACAAGCTGCTGACCGCGCCCATCGTCTAGGTCAGACCAATCCCGTTCAAGTCATTAAGCTTGTCGCAAGAGGGACAATCGAAGAAAAAATGAATGAGTTACAGATGAAAAAGCGAGATCTTATTGAAGAACTCATCGATTCTAGTGAGAGATCATCATCATCTCTTACAGAAGAAGACATTCGGGAAATTTTATTGACTTAAGATATCATCATTTTAAACAAGTGGGCTTAATCAACATTAGGTTCACTTGTTTATTTTTATAAATCTATCGAATATTTCAAATTAATAAAAAATACTTTTCGACAATGCGACATTGAATAACACTAATTAAATAGAAATTAAAAGTTAGCCTTACATTTTTCGACACATATTACCTTCATTTGTCTATTCCCCTCTAAGTTTATCGAACTTTTTCCCTAGAGAATGCCCTATCATTTTGATAAACTCAATCATAATATTAATAGAAAAATATAGGGGGCAATACAATGTTTAAGCTTTATTCAAACCAAGAAGAGGCACAAAAACCATTAAATATTGAAGAGCATATTGACGAGTATTTCTATAAACTTTGGGAAGATGATCGAAATTAAGAAACTACTACAAATCACTAGTCTACCACTTCATTTATTAAGGAAGTGGTATTTTTGTATTAAACAAACCAAGATCTTTAAATTAAGAGAAAGAGGTTGATTGTTATTTTAAATGAAAAGGAAACTCGACGACGAGAGTTATATCAACTTCTCGGTGATTTGCCATCAAAGTCATATGAAATCACTTGTAAGAAAATCTATGAACAGGAGCATGAGCATTATTTCCTTGAAAAACTTGTACTTGATTTAAATGGGATTGATGAAGTTCCCGCTTACTTTGTGAAACCTAAGAATTGCCGGGCACCATATCCTACCATACTGTTTAATCACTCACATGGAGGAAACTATACCTTAGGAAAAAATGAACTTATTGAAAGTAATTCATATCTTCAAGAAACTCCTTATGCAGAAGCATTGGCAAAATTAGGCTATGCTTCACTATGTATTGATTGTTGGGGGTTTGGCGAACGGTTTGTTAAAAAGGAGAGTGAACTCTTCAAAGAAATGCTATGGAACGGAAAAGTAATGTGGGGAATGATGGTTTACGATAGTCTAAGAGCGATTGATTATCTATCGTCTAGACCAGATGTTGATTCAACACGTATTGGAACAGTAGGCATGTCAATGGGAAGCACCATGTCATGGTGGGTTGCTGCATTGGATACTAGAATAAAAGTTTGTGTGGATCTCTGTTGTTTGACAGATTTTCACACTCTGGTTGAAACCCGAGGATTAGACGGTCATGGTATTTATTATTATGTGCCTCGCTTATTAAAGAGTTTTACAACGGCTGAGATTAATTCACTAATTACACCAAGACCACATCTAAGCTTAGCGGGTAATTTGGATTCTCTGACACCTGCTAAAGGATTAGACATCATTGATGAGGAGTTAAAAAAAGTGTATGAAAAAGAACGTGCATCTGATTCTTGGAAATTATTAAGGTATGATGTCGGGCACATCGAAAATGCAGAAATGAGAACTCAAGTGCTTTCATTCTTTAAAAAGTGGCTTTAAATTTTTTCTATCTTTTCGATTCTTTTTGGGAACAATAGGTAATAAAGCGGATCTCAAAAAGGAGGAAAACATGATGATGAAAAATAAATCGATAATCTTAAGTATTATGATTTTTAGTCTATTTCTCTATTTAGGTATGATAGTAGATGCCGAGGAAGAAAGAGTCTCATATCCAGATAATGATCAGATGAAGATCGAGTTAACGGCAGACCAATTTTATAAAAAGTTAATAACAGATCCTAATCTTCAAAAAGAAACCTATCGAGAGTATCCTAAAGCAACGATGAACATAAGGGAGAAGATTCTCTTTAAAGAGGTTGATCAGCTTAATTATCGTTATAAAGATGGAAAGGTTGAACATGTTTATCCAACAAACATAAAAGATTTTAATCCTGCCCCAAGCCCAAATCGACAGGTTTATTTTTTACTTACAGTAAAGGAAACGGAAAAAGATTTTCATGGAAAATATGTGTTATTTGATGCGGAAACTCATGCGTTTATATCAGGCGGCAGCGTGTATCATCTTAAAAAGGAGTATTGTTTAAAAAAGATAAAAGAGAAAAAGGAGTAAATCCCAAGAGATCTACTCCTTTCGTAATAAATAGGTTACCAACCTGTTATTTGCTAGGAATTACTTCTTTCTTAACAGAACTTCTTAATTTACTCGTATTCCAATAAACAGTTCCCATTGCACCCAAAAGTAATATACCTGTTACCAAGAATACGCTTTGAACCGGAAAGAATCCACCAAGCAAGCCACCGATAATAGGGCCAATCATACCACCAATTTGGTTAGATGTTTGACTCAAGCTGAACGCTCTTCCACGGAACTCCTCTGGTGTAGATTTTACAACTAACCCATTTAATGCAGGGAAGACTGCACAGAAAAAGACACCAAAAATAAACCGAATGATAGAAAATCCCCATATTTGGCTGAAGAGAATTTGAGCTAAAGTGCCTATCCCCCCCCCTAAGAGACCAATGAATAAAACACGATGAAATCCAACTTTATCTGCCCATTTTCCCCAGTATGGTGCAAATATAGCACTAGCAATCCCTGGAAGCGAAATCACAAAGCCTGCAAGTAATGACGCATACTTGGATGATCCACCCAATTCAGCAATGTATAAAGGAAGAATTGGTTCAATGGTCATAATCGAACAACTTACGACAAGGGTTAGGATTAACACCATTACGAAGGGGCGATTGTTTAGTGCTATTTTAAAGTCTTTTCTAATTGAGCTTTTTTCCTTACTTGGTTTAAAGTTTTCCTCTTTAACCCAAAAAATAATGAGAATGGTCGCAAAGAAAACGATAATCCCAGCGCTCGCAAATGACCACCGATATCCTACTATCTCAGCCATACCTCCACCTAACAAAGGGCCCATAATCATACCTGATGCAGTCGCTGAAGATATGAGGGAGAGGGCATATCCCACTTTTTCACTTGGTGTATTCGTACCAATCAAAGCAATCGCTCCAGGTATATATCCACTTAATAATCCCTGCAAAATTCTTAATCCTAATATTTCATAGGGATTTGTGACAAAAGACATTAACGTATAAACGACAAAAAGGGCAAATCCTGCCCGAATAATCATAGGTTTCCTACCGTATTTATCAGACAAACTTCCCCAAAAAGGGGTAGCAATTGCACCAGCAAAAAAAGCAGAACTAAAGATTAACCCTGACCACAATTCTGTATGATCATGTACACCGATTTCAAGAAGAAAAATCGGCAAAAAAGGGATGACCATTGAAAAACTAGCGGCAGTAAAAAAAGCACCGATCCAAAGTATTACTAAATTTCTCTTCCATGAAGGCATTTTGTTCCATCTCCTGGCTATATATATCACTCTAAGATTTAATATTCTAATAGTATCATATAACCCTTTTATTTTCACTACCGAAATATTCGGGATATGAAATAATTACGAGAAATCTTCCGTTAAACTTTATACTAGCTTAAATTATCTTTATAATAAGTTTAGCGAGAGGATGGATTTTAATGGGTATTATTAAAGGACATATTAGCATATTTTTTTCCTAGAAAAGTTCAAACTATCATTTTGGTCATATATAGATTAGTATTTATTTTACTTGGGCTATTTTTAATGTTTCTAGCTGTATCAATTGAGATTAGTTTTTGATTTATGAAATAATAAACTATTCACTAAATTTTTGTAAGTTGAATTTGAAGAAGAAAAAGGAAAAGATTGGAGGAAATGATGAGTGGAAATAGGGATTAGTACTTTTGTAGAAACAACACCTGATGTCAAAAGCGGTGAGGTTATAAGCCATGCTCAGCGAATACGAGATGTAGTGGAAGAAATTGTTCTTGCCGATCAAGTCGGATTGGATGTATTTGGTGTAGGTGAACATCATCGAGAAGATTTTGCGGCATCATCACCTGCTATTATTCTTGCTGCAGCTGCATCACAAACAAAAAAGATTCGATTGACAAGTGCAGTGACGGTGCTTTCATCTGCAGATCCAGTACGAGTCTTTCAAGATTTTGCTACTCTAGATGCGATTTCAAACGGACGTGCAGAGATTATGGCAGGACGTGGATCTTTTATCGAGTCCTTCCCGCTATTTGGATATGATTTAAAAGATTACGATGAGTTGTTTGAAGAAAAATTAGAGTTACTATTAAAAATTCGAGACTCTGAAAAAGTATCTTGGAAGGGTGGACATAGACCTGCCATACATAATTTAGGTGTTTATCCAAGACCAGTTCAAAACCCTTTACCTATCTGGATTGGAAGTGGAGGCAATCAAGATTCTGTCATCCGCGCTGGCCTTCTTGGTCTACCACTTGTGTTAGCAATTATCGGTGGAAGTCCGCTTCATTTCGCACCACTCGTAGAGCTCTATAAAAAAGCATTAGCTCATGCTGGACATGATCCATTGAATTTTCCTGTTGCCTCTCATTCACATGGTTTTATAGCAGAGGATACTCAAGAAGCAGCTGACAAATTCTTTCCTTCTACCCAATATGTGATGAACAAGCTTGGGCGTGAACGTGGATGGAGCCCATACACTCGCGCTACCTTTGATGCAGCACGTAGTTTTGAAGGAGCATTATATGTAGGG
>JBEQAC010000219.1:0-5742 GCA_041640535.1 Bacillaceae bacterium | reverse complement strand
AACATTTCAACAGATACATCGCTTTTCACTTTTATTCTTTTGCATACTTCTTTATGTATTGGTGTTGCTATGATTATGATGCCGACACAAACAAATGGGTTAAACGAATTAACACGAAAACATTACCCGCATGGTACAGCTATCTTAAATACGCTTAATCAGGTGGCAGCTGCTATTGGAGTAGCCTTGTTTATTAGTATTATGTCTTCAGGTGAAGCTAGGTATTTGAAAGGTGTAGCAGATCCTACTTCACCATCTGAAGTAACAAACTCAATTATTTCAGGTGTACAGACTGCATTTACAGTAGGGTTAGTGTTTGCTGTACTAGGAGTCATCCTCGCATTCTTTATCAAGCGTACAGAGGTACCAGAGGAATTCACACAAACCTTGCAAAAGCAGGCTCAATAATTTCTAAAGAAAGATATCCATGATCATGAGTAAAGTGGTCTGGATATCTATTATTTGGCTGTTTTCTAATAAATTGTTGTTTATAAAACGAATTAGATGGGCTCACTTGATTGGAACGGAAGGTGTGTGACTCCTGCTGCGGGATCTGCAGGAAAGATGAGACCCCGCAGGTACGAGGAGGCTCATCACCTGCCCCGCGGAAAGCACACACCTGAAGTGCCAATCAACCTACTTTAGTTAAATAGCAACAAACTTTACGAAAAGAGTCTTTCTTTTTCGAATATAGTACAATAGAATAACCAGAACATGAAAGGGTGAGAGAATGAACATTATTGATTTGCACTGTGATGCTCTAATGAAGCTTGAGGAAGCTAAGGGGAAGCTCCGGTTTAGTGATGCTCCCGAACTAGATACCAATAAAGAACGATTAATTAAGGGAAATGTAAAAGTTCAATGCTTTGCGATTTTTATTGAACCGGACTTAAAGTCAGATCAAAAATTCCAAAATGCCCTTGATCAAATTCACTATTTTTACGAAGAAGTACTTGGAAAAAACCCTGAGATGAAGCAGATTAAGGCTTGGAACGATTTTGATACATTAAAAGAAAATGAAATTGGGGCAATGTTAACTCTTGAAGGAGTTGATGCGATTGGAAATGACTTACATAAGCTACATATTTTATATCAATTAGGTGTTAGATCGGTTGGTTTGACTTGGAATAATGCCAATTTAGCAGCGGATGGAGCAGGAGAACCACGTGGAGCGGGTCTAACGACATTCGGCCGTGAAATTGTTCAATTTAACAATAAGCATAAAATGTTAACCGACGTATCTCATTTATGTGAGCGAGCATTTTGGGATGTGATGGAAATAGCCGATTACCCAATTGCAAGTCATTCAAATGCCAGAGCCTTATGTGATCATCCTCGTAACCTAACAGATGAGCAAGCAAAAGAAATGTTTGTTAAAAATGGACTCATTCACGTTGTTTATAATCCACCTTTTATTAATGAAGAAGGAGATGCAACGATTTCTGATTTAATTAGACATATTGATCATTTTTGTAGCCTAGGTGGGGTAAACCAAATTGGTCTTGGCTCAGATTTTGATGGAATTGATGAATTTATTATTGAGTTAGAAAATGCATCAAAAAGTCAAAATCTTATTAACGAGCTGTTAAAATATTATTCTGAAGATCATGTAAAAGGCTTCGCTTACGAAAACTTTTTAAATCATCGACCAAAATAAAAGATATCATTAGATCTCCTGCCTATAAAGGTAGGAGTTTTTTTCATACCCTATTCCACCTTTGTTCATAGTTTGGTCATATTTTCAGGTTAAGATAAACCTATGTCCAAAATGAATGTCAGTTTAATATAGAAGGGGAATCAATTACAATGTTAAAAGAGTTGAAGAGTCGAAAGGTATATGTAAGTATCATCACTTTATTGGTGATTGGAGTCGTAATTAGTACGTTTTTATTAAAGAAAGAAGTGGTCGCAAGTGTAGGTGGGAGTTCAATTTCTAAAAATGAGTTAACGAATGAATTGCTTGAGCAATATGGAGCAACGGTTCTTGAGACGATGATTCAATCAAAGCTTATCGAACTAGAAGCGAAAGAGAAAAATATAGAGGTAACAGATGCTGAAATCGAAGAGGAGCTTCAGCTGTTAATAGATTCGTACGGTGGGGAAGAAGCATTTTTATCCGTATTAGAAGCAAATGGAGCCTCGTTGACTGCAGTGAAAAATGATGTAAAAAGCTATATTTTGACTGAAAAACTTCTGAAAGAGAGAGTTTCAATTACTGAAGAAGAAATGACGACTTATTTTGAAGAGAATAAGGATTCGTATGCTCAAGCTGAACAAGTCGAGGCAAGTCATATTTTAGTTGAGGAAGAGGCAACTGCAAACGAAGTAATGGAAAAGCTTCATGCTGGTGGTGACTTTGGTGAGTTAGCAGCTGAATATTCGACTGATACGTCAAACGCGAGTTCAGGTGGTGACCTAGGCTACTTTGGTAAAGGTGAGATGGTCGAAGAGTTTGAAAATGTAGCCTTCTCTTTAAAAATAGATGAAATCAGCTCTCCTGTGAAAACAGAGTATGGCTATCATATTATTAAAGTTTCGGATAAGAAAGAAGCGGCAGATGCGAATTATGAAGAAAGTAAAGACGCAATTGAAGAAGCTTTATTTGAAGAAAAGATATCAACTGAATACTATACATGGCTAGCTGAATTAGAAGAGAAATATTCAATTGAAAACTTCTTAACAAATAATTAAGATCAACAAGCAATCATGAAGGAAGCTATTTGTTCCATTTGTGATTGCTTTTTCTATTGATTATTTTTATGTATGTAATTTACTATAAATATATAAGTTTTGTATAAGGATAGTTGAAAGAGGGATATGTCATGGTTGTGTTAGTAACAGGTGGAGCAAGGAGCGGGAAAAGTAGCTTTGCAGAGAAGTATGTACACAAGCTTTCAAAAAATAATACAGGAATCTATCTAGCTACTTCTGAGGTACTTAATGATGATGAAATGAGAGAGCGAGTCGAACATCACCAGAAAAGGCGAGAGAGCTCCTTCCTTCAGTGGGAAGCAATTGAAGAACCACGAGAGTTAATAAATGTTTTGGATCAATTACAGACTAGGGCAGATGTTCGAAATAACCAAACTCCCATTTTAGTAGATTGTCTAACTCTATGGTTAACGAATATGATTTTTAAATATGAAGATAAAAATACATATGATCTTGTTATAGAACAAATCAATAAGCTAATCGAGCTGCTTAAAAATTATAAAGGGGTAATCATCTTTGTTACAAATGAGGTCGGGTATGGAATTGTTCCAGAATATCCACTTGGAAGATTATTTAGAGACCTCTCAGGAATCATGAATCAACGTGTTGCATCGGTGTGTGATCAAGTCTTCTTAGTTACCTCTGGAATACCAATTGAACTTAAGAGTATTCGATATCATTTAGATTGAGGTTAAAAAATATATGTTATTCTTTAGTATAAAAGAGATTCTTATCATGGTCTTAGCCGCAATAATCATTGATTTCATTATAGGTGACCCAAATCGAAGAACACATCCAGTTCTATTGATGGGCCACTTCATTAAATTCATGGAAAAACGGGTTCTTAAACATCGCCAAGGAAATAGCCACAAGTTGGAATTTGTTAAAGGGTTGGTGCTAACTACGGTAGTTTGTTGTTTTGCCTTTATTTTTACTTGGGGTTTAATATTAATTGCAACAATGATTCATCCCTGGCTTGGTTATGTTGTTAATACATGGATGATTTCAACAACCATCGCCATCAAAGGATTAAAGGATGCTGCATTATTAGTATACGAACCCCTTAAGGCAGGATTGCTTCCAGAGGCCAGGAAATATGTAGGATATATTGTTGGAAGGAAAACCGATGCTTTAGATGAGCGAGAGGTGACAAGGGCTGCAGTTGAAACTGTATCCGAAAATATTGTTGATGCTGTTGTCTCTCCCCTTTTTTATGCAGTCATTGGTGCAGCACCATTAGCCATGATGTATCGGGCAACAAACACGTTAGATTCGATGGTTGGGTATCGAAATGAAATGTATTTGTATTTTGGTAAATCATCGGCTAGGTGGGATGATGTTTTAAATTGGATCCCAGCGCGACTAACAGGTGGATGCATTGTTGTTTGTTCTATCCTTTATCCTTTTGCATCAGCTTCTATGGCGTTAAAATCCATTTTAACATTCGCCCATAAACACCCGAGTCCTAACAGTGGAATCCCGGAATCAGCTGTTGCAGGAGCTTTAGGGATTGAGCTAGGTGGTGTGAACGATTATGGAGGAGTTGTTAGTGAACGAGCGAGAATGGGCTGGCCACAACGTACGATGAAACCAGAAGATATACAATATTCAATCAAGCTATTATATGGTGTAAGTTATCTTATTGCAGGAGGACTATGTTGCGTAATTTTACTCGTTATTTAATCTCATTTTTGCAAGCGTGTATCTCTGCATTTCAATTTCTCACAAGGTTACCTATACCTATTTCAGTACCATTTACAGAAATCACATGTAGGAGAAGTGTTGTTTTCTTTCCAGCTGCTGGAATGATGATTGGACTTATATTACTAGGAAGCAGCCTTCTTCTACAGGATGTTTTTTCAATGCATATAAACGCTGTCCTTATCCTTATCGTGTGGATTATGATAACAGGTGGCTTACATTTAGATGGATTAATGGATACAGCTGATGGTGTCTTAAGCCATCGTTCCAGAGAAAAAATGCTAGAGATCATGAAGGATAGCCGTGTAGGAGCAATGGGAGTGATTGTTTGTGTAGTTGCGATACTATTAAAGTACACACTCCTATTTTCCTGGATAGAAGGTATCCGATATTATTATTTGATTGGTTTGTTTCTAATACCAGTTTGGAGTCGTTGGTTTCTAACCATTGCGATCTACAAATATCCTTATGCAAGGAATGAAGGGTTTGGAAGCTACTATCAATCTGTCAAGTTTAGGCATGTAATTTTAGCAACAGTATTAGCTCTTATTTTTTCAACCATAGGATTGCATCTAGCAGGTTTTGACACCATATCAACTTTCTATACCTTACTGATAGTTTCAATGACAACATATTGCATAGGGTGGATGATTTCGACCTATCTTTATCGTAAATTAGGCGGATTAACTGGGGATACATATGGAGCGTTAAACGAGTTAATCGAAATTTTATTATTATTAATTGGATATGGAGTTATTCGTGTAATTTAAAGGAGGTTCGTTATGTTAGAACGTTATGGTCATGGAGGAGACTTACAAACAGCAGAAGAAACATATGGGAGAGCGAAGGAGGAGTGGATTGACTTTAGTGCAAATATGAATCCTCTCGGTCCACCGAAAGTGATAAAGAAAATCATGGCAGATCAATGGGCGCAAATTGCTCACTATCCTGATCCTGCTGTTCGGCAGCTTCGACAAAAACTATCTGAAACTTATGGGATTCCTTCTGAATGTATTTTAGTAGGAAACGGGGCTGCAGAGCTTATTGATCTGGTCATCCGGTGTTTCAAATTTGATAGAACAGCCCTTACTAGGCCATCCTTTACTGAGTATGAAGAAGCGATTTTAAAAGAAAATAAAGCCATTTACGAGCTACCTTTGAATGTGGAAAATAGTTTTATTCTTGATGAACATGATGTAGAAAGAGCCATTGAAGAGGTAGACTGTTTCTTCTTAGGTCACCCAAATAATCCAACAGGACAATTAGTTCCTTTTCCAATTCTCCAACAAATTATTGATTCTGGTAAAATGCTCGTGCTTGATGAAGCCT
>JBEQAC010000218.1:0-5754 GCA_041640535.1 Bacillaceae bacterium | reverse complement strand
CATCCCACGTATCGATTAATCCTTTAAACTCTAGGACATCTCGTTCAATTCTATCAAATTGAGCTTTTAAGATTTCTTCATTACTCAAATCTAGTAACCATGGGGCTGTTAGGGTATGCCAGCAAAGAGGGTGACCTTTCACTGCTACGTTTCTTTCTTTTAACCACTGTGCAGCAGCCTTTAATTCTTTTATACGAGGTTTTCCTTTTTCAGGCTCAAACATTGCCCAATAGAATGGTAGTGTAGCAGAGTTAAATACATCTAAAAACTTGTCCAGTTTTTGTTCCAAAAATGCAAGTCTTTCTTCTGGTACACTTTTGTTTGCTACTTCGACTACATCGAAAATCCCACAACCAAATAAAAACTTATGATTTGTCTGTTTAAGTACAACTTCCTTTCCAACAACAGGGTTTCCTGATGCATCCACAAGTTGGATTGTCTTGCTCGCCCTACGGTGTGCAAATTCATTTGTCAGTCCCATGATCTTCCCTCCATATTAAAAACCGTTAGCACAGGTCTATTAAGAAAACGCTTACGCATCTCTCAGCTAGATTTTACCAAACTTTGTTTATCGAGTAAACAAACAATTTATAATTCATGATAAAAATTTTTTCGAAGCTACCGTGATACTAACTGTTACTATAACCCTGAGAATAGAATTTATGGTAGAATTATGAAAATAAATAGTAGATAATATATTAAGATAGAAATTTGACTACTTTAGGAGAACATGATATGGAAAACTTATACAATATTTTTGAAGAAAACAAATTTATTCTAACAAAAAAAACCTCTAAAGCAACTGAATTTGAAAATAAAGAAACAAAAGAGGTTATATACCTAATACCAACAAAGACAGAAATAAGTATTATATTAAACCCAAAAATAGTAGAAGAAAAAGCCATACTAAGAAGCGATAAAAAATTCCATAGTACAGCACTTACGCAATTCCCTAAAGAAATGCATACTGGCTCTACGCCCATTCATTATGGCTATTCTTTTAAATTTAAAACAGAGAGAGAACTAAGTTCGTTTTTAGATAGTTTTAATAGAATTTAAGTGATGAGTGATAGTTGGCGTTCTTTTGAAATTATCGAATGATATAAGAAAAGTTAATTCTTGGCTCTGATTGGATCACCATTTTCCCTGCTTTTTCTTCAAGAGCCACTCTAAAGATAGTTGGATTACCAGGAATTGTGATATCGGCAAAGTGTTGTATAGTTTCTTTTGATTCTTTTTGAATGTTGTATTGAACATATGTGTGGGTACCAGCATGAAAACGCCGGAGAATTTTCTGATGTTTTACCTCACAAAATAATGCGTCATGTAGGTTTTCAGTGGATAATTCTTTTCCGATTAGAGTACTCAATCGTTCAATTACATCTGCTTTTTTTATCATTTTGTTTTTTCCTTTCAGCTAAATAAGTAAATAATAGTTATCATACATCATTCTAAGAGTTCTTAAGCGTTACTTTTATCACAAATTACAGCTATTAAATGAGATTATGAGAGAAAGCGATGGTTTTTATGAGAGTCATTGGTATTGATTTGTCTGGTCCTAGTAATCACAAGGATACAATCTTAACTGTATTTGAAAAACAAAATAATCAATTAAAGTTTATTAAATTAATGAGTAACGTGGGGGATCACGAAATTATAAAAGAAGTGGTGGATCAAAGTCGTTTAGATGAAGTGGTTATTGGAATTGATGCCCCATTATCTTATGAGGATGGTGGGGGAGATAGGCAAGCTGATAAAGAGCTGAGGCAGTTTATTGTTTCATTAGGAATGAAGTCTGGATCCATCATGCCACCAACATTAAATCGAATGGTTTATCTAACGTTAAGAGGGATAAAACTTAGCAGAGAAATCGAAAAACTTAGAGTTTATCACCCAATTTCCATCGTCGAAGTGCATCCAGGTGCTGTCATTGGGTCAAGACTTTCTCCAATGAATATAGATTATGTTTTAAGCTACAAACAAAACATAGTAGCAAGAAGTTTTATTAGAGACTGGCTAGGTAAGCAAAAATTAATCGATCTTCCAGTTTCAATCGAAGATCAAAGCCATTCAATAGATTCATGTGCAGCAGCATTAGGGGCGTGGCATTGGAAGGATCATACCTTAGAGCCAAAATGGATATTTCCTGCAAATCCACCTCTCCATCCATATGATTATTGTTGCTAACTTCACATGAATAAATATTCAAAAAATTCAAATTGATTGTTGACACATTTTAATCATGGTATTACAATAAAAACCATAAACACGTGTTCACGGAAGAGGGAAGGGATATTGAAACGAAACAAAATAAACAGCACACATATTGCCGAACTCGCTGGTGTTTCCAGAAGCACTGTTAGTAGAGTTATAAATAATTATCCAAGTGTTCCACCAGAAACTAGGGAAAAGGTAATGAAAATCATTAAAGAATACAATTACTTCCCAAATATGTCTGCTCAAGTTCTTGCAGGAAAAACAATGAGGAATATTGGCTTATTCATCATCGATAAAGGGAATGTATCAAGTGATCCAATTAATAACATGCTTATTGCAAGTGTTATAGAAGAAGCATCAGAAAATGATTATTATGTTTTAACTCATATTATTCGAGACAGTAAGTCTCCAAAGAATATCGAACATGTAAAATCTGTTTTTTACCAAAATAGAATTGATGCAGGTATCTTTATCGGTTCAAATAATCACGAACCTTTTATAGAAGAGCTTATCGCAGAAGGTTTTATTATCGGGATCGTTGATCAAGATTTGCCTGGTCGTAATGAACCAAATCGAATTGCTTACAGTTTTGATAATGAAAATGGTGCAAAGAAAGCGATTGGTTATTTAGTTAGTTTGAACCATCAAAAAATCGGAATCATTAATGGTGATTTAAAAAGACATGCCGGAATTGCCCGGTATGAAGGATATTTAAACGCCATGAAGCACTATGGTCTTCCTGTTAGAAAAGAATGGGTTTTACAAGCGGATTTTAGTAGCGCCCATGGGTATAAAGCGATGAAAAATTTTTTGCAAACAAATGTTGAATTACCTACAGCCATTTTTGCTGCTAATGATAGTATCGCATTTGGTGCCATTCGAGCACTTAATGAAAAAAGAATAAATGTACCTACAGATATCTCCATGATTGGCATTGATGACCATGTGTTAAGTCAATTTTTCCAACCGCCTTTAACCACGTTTAAAGCTGATTTCACCGACATGATGAAAGGGTTAACTCTTGATGTAATCCAAGCGATTGAACATACAAATAAAAAGGGAATTAAAGTGATGATGGGATCTGAATTAATTGTTAGAGAGTCTTGTCGCTCTCTTTAATTTCCTTACCCCTTACAAGATATTTTTCCATGCTATAATGTAATCGCTTACTAATCAACTTTTTTATATTATAATAAACGCGTGTTCTTGAATAAGTGCATTTTAGATATGTTTTTCTTATATAATGTATTCTTTTTTTACTTAGGGTTGAACGCGTGTTCACGCGGGTAACTATATAATTCTTATTTTCTTCTAAGGGGGCTTGTTAACTTTAGGAAAAACAAACAGATATCTACTGACACTGATTTCTTTGCCTAGCTTTCATTTCAATTACCAAGGGGGTTAAGTTTGTGAAGAAAATTTTCTCGAAAAGTATTATTTCGGTACTTAGTATGGCTTTAATCTTTACTGGTTGTTCGAGTTCTGATTCGTCGTCAACTTCTTCATCAAAAACGGATGGTGGCTCTAAAGAATTTACATACTGGTATCCATGGGGTGGAGATTCTGAAAAATGGGATAAAGAAAGAATTGCAGCTTATGAAGAAAAAACTGGGATTGATATTAATGATGTTTATGTTCCTGATGGAATCACAAATGGAAAACTCTTATCGGCCATTTCTGGGGGAAATCCGCCAGATATAGTATTGGGAGATGGAAATGACTATCAATTGGCATATAGTCTTGCTGCACAAGGTGCTTTAGAGCCTCTTGATGAATACCTAGCAAACGCAGGTTTTGATGAGAATACGGTTCTTGAAGGTTTCCGTGACTTAATGAAACTACCTGATGGAAAAACGTATATTCTTCCACAGGATTCTAACGTAAACATGTTATTCTACAATGTCGATATGTTTGAGGCTGCTGGATTAGATCCAGATAATCCTCCTACGACCATTGAAGAGCTTGATAAAGTAGCTGAAGCTTTAACTAAAGTAAATGATGATGGTAGCTTTGATACATTGGGCTTCATTCCATGGGTTGATGCAGGTGAGGATCCATATACATGGCCATGGGCTTTTGGTGCAACTTTATTTGACACTGATTCTAGTAAAATATTATTAAATGAAAAACCATTGATCGATTCATTAAAATGGATGGATAGCTATGCGGAAAAATATAATCCGGAAAAAATTAAGTCCTTTACATCAGGCTTTGGTGGTGCCTTTTCTCCAGATCACCCATTCATGACTGGAAAAGTAGCGATGACGGTGACAGGAAACTGGTTCGCGAATGCACTTAAAATTTACTCTCCGGATACAAACTATCGTGTAGCACCGATTCCTGCTCCACCTGGAGGAAGACAAGAGTCAACTGTATTTGGAACAAATGTATGGTTTATTCCAAAAGGAGCAAAAAATCCGCAGGCTGCGATTGATTTTGCTTTATACGGAAGCCAAGATGAAGTTTTAGCAGGGAACATTAATATTTGGAGATCGATTTCAATTTGGAAAGAAAAGTCAGATGCGATTACTTGGGACAATGATCAAGTATATGATACGGTCCTAAAAGTTGCTTCTTCACCAGAATCTGGTCACCCAGCTCTGACATCTGTAGCGAGTGAAATGGGAGATGAACTTACAAGCATTCGAGATAATGTCATCTATAATCACGCTGACCCAGAACCAATCCTACAGGCAGCGCAAGATAAATTACAAGAAAAGCTAGACAAAAAATAACCAATACCGGATTTTGCTTCCAAGCAAAATCCGGGTCCTGATAAATTGGTAAGGAAGGAGCACTATATTGAGATGACACTTCCGGTTGAAAAAGTACAACAAAACCTTTATTCCCAAAGAAGTCATGCGACAACATTAAAACTGAAAAAAAGTCTAAGTAAGATTCCGGTCTATTTCATTTTAACCCTATTTTCTTTGGCCTTTATTGTGCCATTTCTTTGGCTCTTATCAGGTTCATTAAAAAGCAGTTCTGAACTCTTTGCTAATCCACCTATCTGGATTCCAAAAGAGTTAAATTGGTCGAATTACATAGAAGCGTTTTCCGCTTTTCCATTCTTATTGTATTTAAAGAATACCATGATTATTGTTGTTTTTACATGTATTGGGGCCGCTCTCTCTAACTCATTGATTGCCTATGGGTTTTCCAGAATTGAATGGAAAGGCCGCGATACTGTTTTTGTTATTGTTTTGGCGACATTGATGTTACCGTTCCAGGTAATTATGGTCCCTTTATTCCTTTTATTTAAAGAAATTGGATGGATTGGAAGCTTCAAACCATTGATTGTTCCGCACTTTTTCGGAAATGCGTTCTTTATTTTCTTATTGAGGCAGTTTTTCATGGGAATTCCTAAGGAGTTATCCGAAGCAGCGAGGATCGATGGTGCCAATGAATTAACGATTTATTGGAAAGTAATTTTACCTTTATCTAAGCCTATTATTGCAACTGTCGTAATCTTTCAATTTATCGAAGCCTATCGTGACTTTTTAGGTCCACTCATTTTCTTAAGTGATAATCGATTTT
>JBEQAC010000217.1:0-5815 GCA_041640535.1 Bacillaceae bacterium | reverse complement strand
TCCCAAATGTTAATTGATTTTACCGTTGCTTTTCCATGACTACTCCATAGTTCTAGACCAAGAGAATCTTCAAGGGTTGGATATACACGAGTAGTAATGCTCTTTTTACTATTGGCGTATGCCTCTAGCATTGAACGATCCAAATAAATGTGCAATTTCAAGTTGTCACCATCAAGCTTAAGCTCTCCACCTTGGATACCTTTTGATATATCTGGATCAAGACTAGATTTTGAGCGATCAACACTTAGTTTTTGATTTTTTGTATCATAAAATAATAGGGTCTCTTCTTCACCATTTGAGCTTTTTCTCAGTTTTAAACCAACCTGATTCTCTTTTTTCAAATCGAATTCAAGCTGAATTTCGAGCATATCACCTTTTACGTCTTTTAACTTTTGATTCACTTTTTCTATTTTGCTATTCTTAATCGACAGAATTTCTTTTTTTCGTAAGCTTTGAAGCTCTTTAATTGGTTCGATTATTAGTTCACCTTTTTGTGATAATGAAAGCTCAAGTGGTAGCCCACCATTATGAGCCCATCCAGCGTCATAGTGCTGCTGTTCAGTTCTTCTGTCTTGTGTAATGCTGAATAAAATCGAGCGACCATTGTCGTCTACCATCCCACTTGGACCTGTAAAATGCTCACCATAATCAAATTGTTTTGGGTCAGCAAAATCCGGAATAAACTCTAATTTTTCTTTATCCCACGTTCCAGTCCAGTACCAAACATATTTGACATTATGTGGACTATAATTTTCAAACCAAGGGTTAATGAAGAAAGCATATTTTTTATTTCCATCCTTATCTTCACCCACTGGTAAAAATACCGGGAGCTCCCAAACCTCTCCTGTTTTTGGATGCTTTTTATAATCACCTACAAATAGTGGTTTCTCATATTTCCACTCAATTAAATCTTTTGAAGTATAAAGTAAAGCTGTACCACCAACATTTCTAATACCTGAACCCACTAGCTGATACCAAGTGTCCCCATCTTTCCATACAAATGGATCACGGAACTGTCCATACCAAACTTCTCCTTGTTCAGCAGATAGTTTAGGAGCTTGCACTGTTACAGGTTTTTCATACATTGTCCAATCCTTTAATAATGGATCTGTCGGATCATTACTTGTTGCAAGGCCTGTCATTTGATTTGGAAATTTCGAATCATCTCCTGCTGTAAATAAAAGAACTGGATTTCCGTCCTTATCAATCGTAGCATCCCCTGACCATACACCATCTGGTGAAACGGAGTTAGCAGTTGGCGCTAACGCAACAGGAGCATCCTCCCAATGCACCATATCATCACTAACTAAATGTCCCCAGTGAATTTGATGCCAATAAGGTCCTTGAGGATTATGCTGATAAAAAATATGATATTTTCCATTATAATGAATCGGTCCATGTGGCTCATTCATCCAATGCTCTGGTGAAATTAAATGATATTGTGGTCTGTAACGATCACCATCATATCTGCTTCGATCCATTTTAAGGTCTGGAGTCGGTAGTTTTCCACCGTCATACAATTGGATAACGGACTGATAGTTTTGTTGAATCTCATCTTCAGTAATCGCTTGATTATGAATCTTCAGTTCATCAATCAAACCGTTAAACATATTTGCTGTAAATGCTCCATTAATCACCGCAGCTGAATTATGCTTTCCGATTATCAAATTTTGACTAGATGGAGTCAAAATTCCGTTTGGTGTAGATTCCTCACCTACCAATTCACCATTTAAGTAAAGCTTCATTTTTTTCTCTGTTTGACTAAAGGTCGCGACAATATAGGACCATTTTTCCTTTTCTAAAGGATTAGACTCATTCGCCCAAACCTCTTTCCATTCTCCATCAACACTCGCCTGGAATGACCATTTTCCGTGTTTCCCCATTCCCAACATATACCCTTCACTCGTAGAGCGATTATGTTGATTAACAATGGCTGATAATTGCCCTAAATCTCCCCATTCATAGGATCTTGGAGCAACCCAAGCCTCAATCGTTAATTCGCTTGAAGGTTTTATCACATCTTCAGCTTTACGAGTAATCCACGTTGAATATCCATCAAATAATAATGCATTGTTTTTAACCCCTTGCTTCCATAACGGGTCTGTAGATGGTTTATATTTAGCTTGATTAAAGACATATTCAACAGCATCTTCAATTCCACTTACTTCATCTAATGCTCTGGCACCTTTCTCTTCATTAAAAGCCCAATGTGCAATTATTCCTCGCGTCTTCACTTGAAAATCGTCGACGTTAATATGTCCCCATCCTCCGGTTGCTTTATCGACAATTTTAAGATAGACTTCTTTGCCAAGATATTTTGATGCATCCCAAGTCACTTTTGAGTATGCCTCACTATCAGCAAAATTCTTATTAGTTTCTTTCATTAATTCCTGATCATCCGATGCTCTAACTAATGCGACATATAAGTTTTCAATATCATTGCCTCCACCTATTAAAAAGCTTATTTCACCACTACCCGATAAAATAAAGTGGGATGATTTTAATATACCTGTTTTATCATCACCGGTTTTTGCTCCCCAAAGATGATATTTATTCGAATGATTAAATGGGCCACCCCACCCCCAATCCTTAACATCTGTAACATTCTCATTAGAAAAAGCATCACCTTCCACAACTGTCCAGCCCGTTAAATCTCCTGTCTCAAAATCAGGATTTTCGATGTCATCTGTTAAAATAGGATGATTGTTGTAAACACGGAAGTCATCAACATTGATATGTCCAAAGCCACCACTATGAAAATCAACCACTTTTATATATAGTGCTTCGCCAATATATTCAGAAGCATCCCATTTTACCCGCCTATAGGCTTCAGTGTTTGCACCGGTTGCTTTAAATAGCTCTTTACCATCTGAGGCCCTTACGAGTGCTACGTATAAGTTATTGATATCTTGACCACCCGCTACAAGGAAATCAATTACTCCATTTCCAGCTAACTGAAAGACACTTGATTTTAAAATACCTGCACGTAAGTCAGATGTTGCATCCTCCTTGGCTCCAGAGAACCCCCATACATGATAGGCTCCTTGATGGTTAAATGGACCACCCCAAAAAGATGTTACATTAGAAACGGAATGATCAAAGGCTGAACCAACTTCTGTCCATCCTGTTAAATCACCTGTTTCAAAATCTGGGTTTTCTATTTCATTTGGTAGGTTATTAGGATCGAAGCTAACCTTTTCTACATTCGATATAAATTCTGCACTCTTCATTTCGTACACATCGAGAGACTTTAAAACAACCTCTCCCCCAACTGTATAAAGCTCTAAAGCTAGGTCATCTTGAGAAGGAAATATTAAATCTGTTATCACAACTTCCCCATCTTTTCCAAACACTTCGATTGATGCGCTATCAATAAACAAATTCATTTTGATCGTATCATCACTCGAAATGTATGGTGCTACATGCTTTGCTGCAAATTTATCATGAAAACTTGAACCCGATTTTTTCCGATCAATAAACAATTGTTGTTCTGTCAAATCGTAGCCTACCTTTGTACCTGTTGTTTCTCCTTTATGTACATTAAAACCGAACTCAGTAGCGGTAACTGATGAAATCTCAAATTCTGCGATAATCTGAAACTGCTTTCCCTTCAAAGATGATAATAGATCATTATTTGTACCGACTGTTTCATTCAACCAGCTTTTTTTATTGGCTCTTATATGTTCAAATTCATCCACTGGTTTTTGAACAAGACGAATTTCATTATCTACGGTCTTTGTAAGAGTAAGCTCCCTGGGTAAACTCATAGTCCCTCTGAATTCTGTCGTAGGAAGATTTTGCCCGTAGAGCCAATTATTCATCCATCCTAACCAAATTCTACGACCATCCTCCTGTGGAACATCACTCCAAGTAACTGCTGCATAAAAATCACTTCCATAATCAGCCCATAAAACTTTGCCAGGCTCATGATCATTTGTAAATGTTGTTCCATCGAAGTTACCGATAAAATACTGCATACCAGATCCACCTGCAGGTGCACCTTCACTTATACTTACTGCAAGAACCCATTTTGTATTATTCGGATCTCCATCTATTTTTAGTTCAAATAAATCCGGACATTCCCAAGTACCGGCTAGTGAACCTTGGTCAAAACCGAAATCGCTTACATTTTTCCAATTAATTAAATTCTTAGATTGATAGATTTTGATATGATTACCTGCAGAGATGACCATTACCCACTTCTCTGTTTCTTGATGCCAAAAGACTTTTGGATCTCTAAAAACATCACTATCACTAATCATTGGGATAATAGGATTTCCTTCATATGTTACCCACGAACGACCACGATCATTACTATAAGCTAAGCTTTGAACCTGTTTCCCCCCTTTTTCTTGGGTAAACATAGCAACCATAGGTGGTTTTGAACCTTCACCGAATCCAGATGTATTATTCCAGTCTATAACCACACTACCAGACCAGATAAATCCAAGCTCATCAGGATATAAAGCAATCGGTAAGTGCTCCCAATTCACTAAATCTTTACTTACCGCATGCCCCCAATACATGGGTCCCCATGTCAATGAAGTAGGATTATGCTGATAAAAGAGATGGTACTCCCCGTCATAATACACCATTCCATTCGGATCATTCATCCAGTTCTTTGTAGGTGAAAAATGAAAACCAGACCTGTAAAAAGAGCTATTATCATTTGCAACTGTTTGTGCAAATACTTCCTGTTTCGTTTGCGGAAGCATTGTCACAATAAATGTAAATATAATAAGCAAGCTCCATACTCTGTTTTTTCTTTTTCGTTTCATCTCTTAGGCTCCTTTTTATGGTTATTTTAACTACCTGCTCTAAGATGTATGCGAATATGAGATTTGACGTAATCGATTACGTAAAATTCATGGTTGTATTTTAATTCTGTTATTCCTTGTTTAGTGGAACAATTATAACCACTCCTTTCTTATTAACTCGTATAGCGTAATCGTTTACGTGATTGGTTATATCATACTGAATGTTTACCTTTAAGTCAATCAACAATTTGAGTGTTTGTGGAATACAATTATTCCAAGTTTCCTCATCTAATTTCTTTAAAACCCACTTTAAGGTATTGCAAGAAAAGAGAACTAGCAATGTCCCTAGTTCTCTGATTCTATTCATCTATTTTTATTTATTTGCTTTCCACTCACCATTATGCTTTTGCTTTTCGGCGATTATTTTATCAAGCACCGCCGCTTTAAGTTTCTCATTAAATTCAGGCAAACTCTTTGCTGGATCTAGCGTACCAGATTCGAGGCCTAATTTAAACTGGTTCAACACGTTTGTCGCAGCAGCAATTTCTGTCTTCATCAATGGCAGATTGGAAATAATGCACTGACCCATCCATGGGAAGGGAATGATCCAAACTATTGGGATCAAATGATGGAATTTAATAATAGTGCTGTCGTTTCGCCAGCATTTGGTTTTACATTTAATCCAGATCCAGTCTATGACCTTCGGATTTCTGCGTCAGACTGCTCTCGCTCAAATCGTCGTGTATATCATACACTCCTCATTTCGCTCGTTTGCTTCCTTGAACTCCTCGTTCCTCGAAACCCGACCATACCTATTCTTGCCATCTTATCCACTTATGTAAATGTACCAATAATTTTGCTAACCTTACGGTTAACATAATAAAAAAGAAGCTAGCTCATTTAAGAACTAACTTCTTTGTTGCCTAGCGATGTCCTACTCTCACAGGGGGAGTCCCCCAACTACCATCGGCGCTGAAGAGCTTAACTTCCGTGTTCGGTATGGGAACGGGTGTGACCTCTTCGCCATCATCACTAGACTATGAAGGTTCGCACCCTCA
>JBEQAC010000216.1:0-5819 GCA_041640535.1 Bacillaceae bacterium | reverse complement strand
CTCGTATTTCTAACAGATGCTCAATTAATTCTGGTGAACTTCCAATTAACGTATCTTTATCTTCCTGTCTGATTTCCACGCAATCATCTGCTACTAGACGGTGTCCTCTTTTCACAAGCTCTAATGCCGTTTCACTTTTCCCTACACCACTTTTCCCAGTAATTAATACACCGACTCCATAGATATCTACAAGAACACCGTGGACAGCCGTCGTTGGAGCTAATTTACTTTCAAGAAAATTGGTAATACGACTGGATAGACGTGTTGTTTTTTCATGTGAACGTAATAATGGTACCGATTCCCGTTCAGCCGCATCGATTAGAGATGGTGGAATCTCCATGTCACGAGAAACAATAATTCCAGGAGTAATGTCAGTACATAATTGATCCATTCGTGATTTAATTTCATCTTCACTTAATTTCTCAATAAAAGTAAGCTCTGTTTTTCCTAAAAGCTGAAGACGCTCAGCTGGATAATATGTAAAATAACCGGCCATTTCTATTCCAGGTCTAGAAATATCGCTTACTGTAATCGGGCGGTTAATCCCTTCCTCACCTGCAATCAGTTCTAAACCAAACTTTTCAACCAAATCCTTCGTACGAACTTTTGGCACTATAATTTCCTCCTTTTAATAACACATCTCTAAACAAATACCATTACCTATTTTAACACTTATTTAGTAGAGAAAAAAATAGGCGAAGTTCAAAGTTCTCGGTTTATTTTTAAAATCCCAAGATAATTTCCGTTAAATTTCAACTATTCGATAAAATGTATAAGATAGATAGAAAAGGCACAAAGTAACATTTGATAAGAAACCGACTGCATTTACGAAGAAAAGAGCTGACATCATGTCCAAACCATACCGAAGTTTTGAACAAATAAACCAAGTCCACCAACAACTCACGGACATGAGGTACGAATATTGGCTCCACCACGATTTATTTAGCTTTCAATGGTGGCTTCTATTGACCATATTGGTTGTTCCTTGGTTTATTTGGTGGAAGTTCGTTGATAGAAAAAGAATGAGTGACATTCTATTATTTGGAGCGTTACTCATGGTCCTTGTTACGAAATTGGACGATCTAGGTGTCGAATTGCATCTCTGGTCTTATCCTTATCAATTAGTCCAATTCATGCCAAGATTAATCCCCGTTGACATCGGAATCCTTGCGGTAGCCCATATGTTTCTCTATCAATACTTTCCTAATTGGAAAAAGTTTATTTTTGCGAATTTTATTATGGCTCTCATCTTTTCTTTTATATGTGAACCAATTACCGTGTGGTTAGGAATCTATAAACTAGAAAATTGGAAGTACATCTACTCCTTCCCTATCTACATCATGAAGGCAGCACTGATTAAATGGCTTGTCGATGAAATCTTCCTAAAGAAGCAAAAAGCAGCTCAAACTATCAATTGAGGATCAAATAATATTTGGTCCTTTTTTCATTTGTAGATGAAACATTTTTAACCACGTTACGACTATATTAACAGAAGCACATTGCGCAGTGATTCGCTAATTGAATAGTGGAGGATTTTAAACATGATGAAGAAAAAATGGAGATTAATTTTAATGATACTTATTGTAGTTATAGTCGGAAGTGGGTGTGGGACTTCACAATCTGGTAATGAACCTGATGGGACAAATGGATCCGCTCCAATAGTAGAACCTGTTAGTGAACACACGGAAGATGAGGATGTATCACCTGGTGAGACGATGATCCGATTGATTGATATGTTACTACCCTATCAGTACGAAGGCGAACAATACGAAGAATCAGCTTTTATTAACCATAGCTCTAATCAAGGATTTTCAATGTATGTATATGAAAACTTTCAACTAGAAGCTGAAGAACCTGGGAAGGACATGATCTTATATACTGACGACGATCAAGTGTTTATGAGAATTGAAGTACTTAGTAAGGATTCGAATTTAGAGCTAGTTGAAGAATCCTCAATTGAACAACTCAAGGCAGTTAGTGAAACCGTTCATCGCCATGTGTGGGCACAGCCTAATGATTTACTAGAAGGGGCGATTATGCTTCATGCTGACAATCAAAGTGAATGGGGTCAAATTATCCTAACTCAACAAAATGAAGTGAATCCTGCGATGAAATTAACCATTCATGTTTCCGATATTGAAAAACATGGGGAACTTGTAGCCAAGTTATTAGCCATGGCGAAAACTGTAATGCTTGAAGGACCTGCAAATTAAGGAAAGCGTAAGCGCCCGTTTAGGGACGTATGAACTGGAGCGCTCCGTATGAGATAAAGGAAACACGAAGAGCGAAGCGATTCGATGTTAACTAATCGTAAGGAGGAGAGTGAAGTTCACTAGTCGCTGGGCTCTGGAGCTAGACACCAAGACTAAGTTCAAATTTTATACTTTATCATACAGTAAAAAAAGAAGCGGCTGCTTAACTTAACGGGTTCCGTTTGCTATCGCAAAACGCCAATTTGCACAGGAATTTGCAAACCAAAATGTAATCTTTTTTGCACTATAAAGTGTAGGACAATTTGTAAGGCTAGTGAGATTAAATAAACATTAGAAATGGCAAGGGTTATACCCTTGCTATTTTGCTTTTAATTGCTAATACTTCGGTTTGCGAATTACGAAGTTTGCAAACCATTTCCGCTTCCTCCGTATCGATTTCATGTAGGTATGAGAATTAATAGGCGGAGAATTTCCTGCTAATGTATATAGAGGAAGCTAAAGAAGCGGATATAAGCGGAATATTCCGATTAACTGCTCTAAATAAGACAAAATCCAAAGATTTGGATAATATAATCGGAAAAACTCCCCTTATTTTTAAGGAAATATGGGTATTTCCCAATTTAGCCGGAATTTTACCGTTTATTTTTCATCCACAGGGAGATCTTTCAGTTATAACAGTATACTTAAAGTTTTTTCTGTATATCAATTTGCAAGTAAAAATGAAGTGTATTTTGCTGCGGTGCACTGGCTATTGTACCCCCACATTTTAATATACAAATTGCACTACAAATTCCCCCAAAATAATTATCAAAATCCCTTTATATCAACAAAAATAGACCTTCCAAATTACCATACAATTTGAAGGTCATTTTGTATTACATTTTTAATGTTTACGGAACCCGTTATGCTTAGCTGCTTCTTCTTTTTCGTTCATTCATCGGTTCAATAATCACCTTTTGGATTAATAGATTAAAAATTGCGATGATAATAGCGGCTAATAGGGCGGTTCCAAAGCCTTCAATCACAAAGGAGTCCCCCATGATGCCTTGAGTAATCATGAGTGTAATCGCGTTAATGACAAATAAAAACAACCCGAGAGAAAGTACAGTCACTGGAAGGGTTAGCAAGATCAAAATTGGTTTTACGATGATATTTAAGATGGACAAAATGATACTAGCAATAATTGCTGCTGCCACTCCATCTAAATGAAATTGATCAATATACCCAGCTACCACAATTAAGACTAAACTATTCACAAGGATGCTTACAATCCACCTCATCTAATTGCATCTCCTTCATTAGGAACAACAAAAACCCAAATAAAATAGATTAATAAAAATGTTCCGAAGCTCATGATTAAGCCTATCACAAATAAAATCCGTAGAAGAGAAGCATCAAACCCTGAATACGATGCTAATCCTCCAATTACCCCTGCCAGCATTCGATTCGTACGTGAGCGGTATAATCGCTTCATTGTTACTCACCCCTTAATTTTTCGGCTTAATTAACACAGACCCCGTCTTTGTTTCGGCAAAAATATAAAGTTTTTCCCCTTGACCTTGTTCAGTTTTAAAGCGCAAATATTTCTGAACGACTTCACTTTTTTCCTCTATAATATTCATATGTGGAATTTCACAGGTAAATCCACCTAGATTAGATTTTAATTCCCCATCAATGGTCCGTGGGATAGGGGTATAAATATCAATGTTTCCAGTTGTCGTTTTCACCCGCAGTGTATGGCAATCGTCATTCACTAGTTTACAAACAACATTCCCATTAAAACTTTGAATATCAAGCTTTTCAAATCCGCCTGAGACATGAACAGTTCCGTTAATTGTTTCAACCTCACAGCCTTTACTATGACAATCATTCACATCAATATGACCATTCGCTGTTTCGATTTCCATATTAGTGGATAATAGGTTTCCTACCTTAATTGCACCATTGGCTGTTTTCGCCTTAAAATCACGTACATGTAAACCTTCACCATTAATCGGGCCATTAAACATACGTACTTTAACAAAATCATACTGCTCTCTAGGAACAAAAACCTTGGCGTGTACCTTCATTTGCTTCTTTTGGACAGAAAAACGTAGCTTCCCACCCTCAATCGAAAATAACACATCCTGTAAAAACATTTGGCGAGCACTTTCTACCGTCTCTACCTTATACACTTTTGCATCACATTCAACACGAACATCCTTCTCATTCCAAGGAATAAGGTCCACACTTCCATTTGCTACATCTAGCTCAATTTGATTAATATACACATTCGAGTGTTGAAAAATATGACTAATTTCCGTTGCATGCCCAAAGTTAAAATCAAGATCCAAGTCCTTAATTTTCTTCACAGCAGAATCGATAAACTCGACAAACTTGGATGTAACCGAGGAATGCTTATACGTATGTTTTTGCTCATTCTTCTCGTTGTAATCAAACTCAACCTGAGTGGAGACTTCATTCAATAAAGCCTCTTCCTTGCTCTTTCCTTGACTATTCTTTTTATCTTCAAGACTTTCGATCAGTAGTAGTGCTTCATCCGCTGTTAATTTTCCCTCTTCAACCAACTTCAGAATTCGTTTACGTTCTTCTATCATCCTTTTACCTCCTTATCTATTTAAGAAAGGCTCTTTTTAAAGTTTGTTGTTATTTAACTAAGGTAGGTTGATTTGCACTCCAGGTTTGTGCTTTCCGCGGGGCAGGTGATGTGCCTCCTCGTACCTGTGGGGTCTCATCCTTCCTGCAGATCCCGCAGGAGTCACACTCCTTCCGTTCCAATCAACCTTCCCATCTAATTCTTTTTTAAAACAACAATCTTTTAGAAAACAGCCTTAAGAAAAAACTTTTATCCCTCTTACAATATTCCAAACAAGCACGACCAAATTAATGATACCTGTCAATACAATTAATCCAATAATACCAAAGCCTAAGACGTCACCAGGGCCAAACATAAATAACAAAATAAAGAAAATTGGAACCGTTAGTAAAGGAATTAAATGTGACAAAAACGCCGATTTCGCATGCTCCTTTACTTCTTCATCATCTACAATAAAATATACGGCAATCGGTAAAATAAATCCTGCGAAAAAGATACTAAAATAGCACAAAGACGAAATGACTTTATTTGTATCCATCGTATCACTCCCTTTTATTACTATACGATGGAATGGACGTTTAGTTTCACTTCTTTTTTTTGGACCATTTTTTTAAACAAACGTTTGATTAAAAATGACAAACCCTTGGTACATCTGGCTTCAGAGTTTAAACAAACGTTTGATTAAACAGTTTACTATGCAAAAAAGCCAGAGGTGGTGCTTACAGTTACCCCTGGCGTTTTTTAGCTATTTTGTGACTGCTTCTTTTTCAGAAATTCGATCCTTCATCCGTTTACGGTCTCGTTCAATAACAGGCTTTAAATAGCTTCCTGTATGTGAAGCTTTCACCTTTATTACCTCTTCAGGTGTCCCTGTGGCAACTATCTGACCACCTTTGTCTCCACCTTCAGGTCCTAAATCAACGAGAAAATCTGCTGCCTTAATCACATCTAAATTATGTTCAATCACTAAAACTGTATCACCATTTTCAACTAAGCGTTGAAGTACTTTT
>JBEQAC010000215.1:0-5853 GCA_041640535.1 Bacillaceae bacterium | reverse complement strand
AACACTCCAATCATTGCTACCGGTAGCCCTGCATCTGTAAAAATAGGTTGGTTAAAAGCTTCATAGACAGAGTCTGCCGGTATAAATACGAACGTAAAGTTAAGAAATAATAATAAAAGCGTAGGTGCTTTTCGAATCGCCTTAATTCCAGCTATGACTTGGGTAAATGGATTTTCCCGATAAGAACCACTACTCTTTGGATTTTTAACAAAAAAGATAAGGATAAATTCGAAAAGATGAAATACCAATCCCAGTAAGATTAACATAACAAATTGTTCATCCCTTAAGTCTTTCGCAAAATACGCTCCGAAAATAACGGCAAGAATCATAGATACAAACCCTGCCGATTGTATTTTCCCCATGGCTCGGTCCATTCGATGATGTTCATTATCTTCTTTTAAAGATTCATAGATTAACGCTTCATCTGCTCCAGAGAAAAATGTGACTGCAAAACCATTTAATGCACTAAATAAGAAAAACATCCATGGATCATGGGCAAATACTAATACTACTATACTTATAATTTTTATAATTACACCGATCAGAAAGGATGTTTTTGCACCAAATCTGTCAGCTACTATCCCTCCTGGAACCTCTCCTAGAAGTACAGCCCCACTCCAGAAAATTTGTAACAAAAGAATATGAGATGCATCGAGTCCCCTTCCAAAATAGAAAAGAGTTAATACAGGTGCGATAAAATTGATGGTTCCAAAAAAACGAACCCAAAACATGACACGAATATTATGTGATGAAATTGTATGATTTTTCATAACTCTAACCCACAAGACTAATAAGAATAGGCAATATGATAAACGAAGCCAGAGTCGTCCAAAGAATACAGCGGGAGACCATATTTGGTGATGCATTGAACTTCTCAGCTAATACAACGGCGTTCACAGCTACCGGCATACAAGCAAGAATAAATAAAACTGAGAATAAGGGTCCTTCGACTTTAAGAATGTATAAACAGAGTAGCGCAATCACTGGTGATAAAAATAACCTTACAATGATCCCTGTCCAAAAAGCTTTTTGAATACTTCGGTCGAGTTTCTCAGCTTTCACCGTTGCCATTTGTGCTCCTAATACTGCCAAAACAACAGGTGCATAGGCATCTGCAATCATAGCGATACCAGTTTCAATTCCAGTAGGTATACTTACTTCAAATGTTCTAAATATAAAAGCTAACATCGCAGCATAAATCGCTGGAAGTGAAAAAATGGATTTGATGGCCCCTTTTATCGTAAATTGGGAACGAGCAGCAAAATAGATTCCAATGGTATTCACGATAATAATTTGGATGATGACATAGACGGAAGCCTTTTCTAACCCAACCTGACCTAGACTAAGTAAGACAAGTGGAAGTCCGTAATTAACACTATTTGTAAAAGTTGACACCAAGGTAAGACCTGCTGTCTCGGCAGAACGTAGCTTTAATATAACCCCTAACCCCTTTGCCACTCCCCAAAGAAATAGAAGATTAATAATAGAGAATAATAGAGTCTTATAAACATCCTCAAAAATAATGTCAGCAGTCATTAAGGTATCAAAAATCAGTGCTGGAATTAAGAAATATAAAAATAATGTCATTAATGGTTTTGTGTCCAAATTTTGATATCGTGCTAGAAGTGCCCCTACAATGACAGGAATTGAGAGAGGAACAATGGCTTCCCATAACGTTATTAATACTACTTGAATCATAAATTGGATCTCCTCCCTCTTTATTAATATAAAGAATATGACCAATTGATAGAATGCATTAATTATTATAAAGAGTTGATCACAATAATTCCATCCTTTCCCTTTAATAAAATCTAAAGCTCAAGTGAGTTATTCCAATTTTATTTAAAGAATGATAATATCTTCGATTAAAACAGAAAAACTTTACAAATAATATAAAAAATCTTTGACATACTGAAAAAATAAAGTAAACTAGTTAATGGTGAACATTTTCTGTATGTTTACTCATTATTATTCGTGTTTTAGGGGGCAAATTATGGACAACGTGTTTGATTACGAAGATATTCAGTTGATTCCGAATAAAAGTATAGTAGGCAGCAGATCTGAATGTGATACATCTGTTACTTTTGGTGGCCGTACATTTAAACTTCCAGTAGTACCTGCCAACATGCAGACAATTATAGATGAAAAAATTGCGGTTTATTTAGCTGAAAACAATTACTTTTATGTGATGCATCGTTTCGAACCAGAAAAAAGAGCTTCTTTTATCAGAGATATGAGAAGTCGTGAACTATATTCTTCGATTAGTGTTGGGGTGAAGGAAGAGGAGTATCGCTTCATCGAACAATTAGCTGAAGAGAAACTTATTCCCGAATATATAACAATTGATATCGCACATGGACATTCTAATGCAGTCATCGAAATGATTCAGCATATTAAGAAACTACTTCCTGAGAGCTTTGTTATTGCAGGAAATGTTGGAACACCAGAAGCAGTTAGAGAATTAGAAAACGCGGGTGCGGATGCTACAAAAGTTGGAATTGGACCAGGCAAAGTTTGTATTACGAAAATTAAAACTGGCTTTGGTACAGGCGGATGGCAATTAGCGGCTTTAAGATGGTGTGCAAAAGCGGCAAGTAAACCAATCATTGCTGACGGTGGCATTCGTACTCATGGTGATATTGCGAAATCCGTACGTTTCGGTGCAAGCATGGTTATGATTGGTTCTTTATTTGCTGGGCATGAGGAATCACCAGGAGAAACGATTGAAAAAGACGGCAAGCTTTATAAGGAATACTTTGGTTCAGCTTCAGAATTTCAAAAAGGTGAACGAAAAAATGTTGAAGGTAAGAAAATTATCGTAGAGCACAAAGGCTCTTTAGAGGAAACTCTTAGAGAAATGGAACAGGATCTTCAATCTTCTATTTCATATGCTGGTGGAAACAAGCTTGATGCGATTCGTCATGTAGATTATGTCATTGTGAAAAATTCAATCTTTAACGGTGACAAGGTATATTAATTTTTTGAAATTCAAATGAGCGAGCTACAATTGTACTCGCTCATTTTATTTAAAACTAATTTCAGTGTTCATTTTAGAGGAGTTTCTGGAATCTATAATTCTTTTATCATAAAAACTTGTTTTACGAATGGTTGAAAACCTATGTCTTTTAAAATTGAATAGGTTAACTCGCTTTTTTTAATTGGTACGTTAGGAACGATTCTTCTAATATCTTCCGAAAAAGATGAAAAAACAGTAGATAAAAGAAATGTAATAATCTCAGCTTGATCTTTTCTACTAGGCTCTGCCTCGCACTGATAAAGAATTGTCGATATGTGTTTTGCTTCCTCATTATAAGTCTTTTTAAAATATGTGTATCCGATCACTTGATGATGTTCATCTTTAACAATATACGCCTCCCCTTCCTTTGCATATTGCCAATGAGTTTGCCAAGGATTCATCCCTTTATAAAAGGAGAGTGTTCCGATTTGTTGAGGATGCACTTTTTCTACTATGTATGATTGGTTAGATTGAATAGGATTTTCTTGCAAGCTTCCCTTTAATTCTAAGTATTCAAGATGATCTACAATATGGTAACCTGTATCCTTGTATAAAGAAATGGCTTTATCATTTTCACTAATTGCTTCAAGTGTCGCAACATTGACATTTTCTTTCCGTAAGAGTTCGGTTGATGCTTCTATCAGTTTCTTACCATTCCCTTGATGCCGATAGTTTTTAGCTACTCCTGTCCCACCGTTCCATGCGAGTTTTTTTCCTTGAAAGTAACGAACTCCATGCATAACAATTCCAATTGGTTCCCTATCCCAAAATGCAACTAGAGATAAGTCTGGAGATAAGCCTTCAGATGCGATTCGGTTTACAAATTTTTCAGCTGTAGTTGTTACATCAAAGAAATATCCTTCAAATCCGTTATTCCAAGCTTTGACCCCTTCTTGAATAGTACAGTCTGTTAATCGTTTTATTTGTAGCATTCTCATCCTCTCCCTCATTTAGTATTTCAGACATTGGTATTTTCCAGATTTAATAGCGATGTTTTCATTTCTAATCCTCCACGATAACCAGTTAAGGTACCATTTTTACCGACAACACGATGACACGGTACGGTGATTAAAACTGGATTCGCTCCAATGGCAGTTCCTACAGCACGTACAGCTGCTGGTTTGTTTATGTAGGTTGCAATATCCGAATAAGATTTCGTTTGTCCATAAGGGATCTCACAAAGGGCATTCCAAACAGAAAGCTGAAATTCTGTTCCTTGAAAATCAAATGGAATCGTGAAGCTTTTCCGTTTACCTTCTAAATACTCGGTAATTTCAACTGCATAAGGTTTTAGCTTTTCAGCATCTTCAATTAGAGGACTTCCCGGGAAACGTTTCTTTGCCCATTCGATCATTTCCTCTATTGGTTGATCATTAGATCCAACGTAACATAACCCTTTTTTAGTTGATACAATATAAAAATTCCAATCTTTTAACTCTAGTACTGACCAATATAGGATAGGTTTACTCTTTGAATTCATGATACTTATCCTCCATTTTACTGTTTTATATAATTGTCTAACTTATCTCACCATACCTTACAATTATATCCCTATTAAATAGAAAATGGACGATTATTATTCACTTGCTAAGTAATACAAGATTGAATTCTTAGAGTAAACCCCAACATGAAGACAGCCACTTATTTCCAAGTGGCTATCATAATTTTAACGATGAAATGACCTCCAAAAGGCACCATTCACTTCAATGATCTCCATAAGTTCATCATAAGAAATGTTAAACGTCGGAAAACCTGCGGCAAAAGCAGCAATCTCATAGGGTTCAAAATAAATGGCCAAACCGTCTTCAGTTACATAAAACGGCTGCTCAGGTTTGATTCCTTGATATTGATCAGGAAAATAATAGGTAAATCCTTGTTTTTCCTCTTCTTCGATTTGATTCTTAATCATCTCACTTAAGACTTCTACATAATCACTGTTACGTTTGAAAAGATCTTCAAGCTCATAGATCATACCAGTAGACAAATCGATGTGCACAAATGCTTGATACGGCATACCATGTGCTGCACCAAACGGATAATGATACCCCTCCAGTTTTATCACTAAAAGATCATCTTTAAAAAAAGAAACTGAAAAATCACCGTAGTAACTATAATCTAATTGAACATCAGAAGGAATTGAGATAACTTTTGATTTTTCCTTCAGAACGTCATTTACACGTTTTTGTGAATTTTTACTTTGCATCCCTTCTAATTGAGGGAAGTAAACAAGATAATCCTTATTGGGATTGTATTTTCTTATTCGAATCAGATATTGAAGATTTAATGGAAAGCTTGTATTTGGTTTATATACTTTCTTACCTGATGTATCATAATACGCTAAGCGATGATCGAGATTCGCCTGGATAAGTTCTTCTCCTTCGAGGATTAGTGTACCGACTCCCGAGAAAACAGGGTAAGATTCGACAGCCTTGCCACTTCGATCAATAAAAAATGTTCTCTGATTCGTTGAAGCGAAGCTTAATCCATCTTTATAATCACCTACATAATCATATACAAATTCGCTAAGTAGTTGACCGTTTGTATCAGCGATTGCATACCTCGATCCAACATAAGGTTCGTTCGGATTAATTGCAATTCCAACTGCTACTCTTTGTTCACCTAGTTGTCTAATATCGTTATATTTAGGAGGAATAAGGAAGTTCCCATGTTTATCAATCAATCCGTACTGATTCTCAATGCCCTCATTCATGTTTACAATGGCTCGATTAGATTGAAAAGGTTGAGCAGATTCATACTGAGGTTCAAGAAGAATCCTTCCGTTTTCATCTACATATCCCCATTTGTCATTGAATGTTTTTTTAAAAGGAATGATCCCT
>JBEQAC010000214.1:0-5899 GCA_041640535.1 Bacillaceae bacterium | reverse complement strand
AAAAATGAACTATTACTCAAAAAACATCGTACACTAGATGAAATGATTGAACTCATTAATGCTGTAGATGAAGCAAATGTAAATGAATTAGGTAGACGAATCTTTACGGATGAATATTCCATAGCATTAATTAATCCAAATGATGAATTGCCAAAAAGTATTCAATAACATATTGGTTGAATTTCACTTCTAAAATAAGGACTACTCCATAAAATGTATAGAGGGAGGGGTGGTCCATAATGAGATTAAGTGAATTAGGTGGTAAGGAAATTGTTGATGTAAAAAGAGCAGAAAGACTAGGTGTATTAGGCCAAACAGATTTAGAAATCAATGAACAAACAGGACAAATTAACGCTTTAATTATTCCATCTCTTAAGTGGTTTGGCCTTAAAAGGCAGGGCAGTGAAGTTCGAGTACCCTGGAATCACATAAAAAAAATTGGTACTGATATGATTATCATTGATATTCCTGATGAACTACAAAGTGAAAATAACTAATTTAGAATGAGACCCATTATTAGTGGGTCTTTTTTTTTGTGTTTTTTCTAAGAAGAATGAAATTAGGCTTTCTTTATCACCTATTTTATCGATTCTTCATATGATGAAGAGGTAAATAGCTTTTTTGTGATGTTAATAGGGTAGAAATACCATTCGGATGCAATAAATCCTGAAGATATAAAAAAGAAGGTGAAATAAATGTTGACGGGTATGCATGTAGCAGTTATTGGTGGGGATGCACGGCAATTAGAGGTGATCAGAAAGCTTATTGAATGGGATGCAAAACTATCTCTCATTGGATTTGATCAGTTGGATCATGGGTTTACTGGTGCATCTAAAGAACAGATTAACGAAGTTGACTTTTCAACTGTCGATTCTATCATTCTTCCTGTACCTGGAACAAATGGTGAAGGTCAGGTAGAAACAATATTCTCTAATGAAAAAGTGATCCTAACAGAAGAATTACTCGCCAAAACCCCAGAACATTGTAGCATTTATTCAGGTATTAGCAATTCTTATCTTGATCAGATTGTAAGTAATACAAATCGTAAGCTAATCAAACTATTTGAGCGCGATGATGTCGCGATATACAATTCCATACCTACTGTCGAAGGTACAATTATGATGGTTATTCAACATACAGACATTACCATCCATGATTCAAATGTTATGGTATTAGGTTTAGGGCGAGTTGGGATGAGTGTAGCAAGAACCTTTTCTGCATTAGGGGCTCATGTAAAGGTTGGGGCTAGGAAGTCAGAGCATATTGCAAGAATTACGGAAATGGGGCTTAAACCTTTCCATTTATCAGAACTAGAAAAAGAAGTAGGTAATATTGATGTTTGTATTAACACAATACCGCATCTTGTTGTAACGGCAAGTGTGATCTCTAAGATGCCTGCACACACACTAATCATTGACTTAGCTTCAAAGCCAGGGGGCACAGATTTTAGATATGCTGAAAAAAGAGGAGTTAAAGCTTTATTAGCACCTGGACTTCCAGGAATTGTGGCTCCAAAAACAGCGGGGCAAATTGTAGCAAACGTATTGTCTCAGCTCCTTTTAGAGGATTTACAACAGCGAGAGGAGAATTCAAAATGAAACTAAAAGGTAAACGAATTGGTTTTGGTCTAACTGGATCACATTGTACGTATGACGCAGTACTTCCTCAAATCATAAAATTAGTAGACTCCGGTGCAGAAGTACTTCCCGTTGTTTCAAATACTGTAAAAACAACAAATACGAGATTTGGTGAAGGGGCGGAATGGATTGAAAAGATAGAAAAGGTGACTGGAAATAAAGTGATTGATTCAATTGTAAAAGCAGAACCACTAGGTCCAAAGATTCCATTAGATTGCATGGTTATAGCACCACTTACTGGAAATACAATGAGTAAGTTTGCGAATGCAATGACTGATTCACCAGTGTTAATGGCTGCTAAAGCAACACTAAGAAATCTAAATCCAGTCGTTCTCGGAATATCTACAAATGATGCTTTAGGTTTAAATGGTGTAAACTTAATGAGATTAATGGCTACAAAGAATGTGTATTTTATTCCGTTTGGTCAAGATGCTCCAACAAGCAAACCAAGTTCTATGGTTGCAAGAATGGAAATGTTAGAAGATACCGTGATTTCAGCAATCGAAGGAAAACAACTACAGCCTGTAATTATCGAAAAATTTCGTGATAGCTAAACAGTTTAGCACCTGATAAAATAGGGAGAGGAGATTATTTGTAAAAATCTTCTCTTTCTTTACGGCTAAGATATGATAAAATAAAACTTATTCATTTACTATACTTTAATAGATTAGATTTAATTCCTCCTTATGAATTAGGATATCTAATAATGGTAGGTAAGCCCTAAAATGAACTTTAATCTTAAAAGTATTCTTATTAATATGTTATAAATTGGAAGGGGTTAAAAAAATGTCAAAATCAAATGGTATTCATGTAGCAGTTGTAGGTGCAACTGGTGCAGTTGGACAACAAATGATTCAAACACTAGAATCTAGAGGTTTTCCGGTAGGGAAGCTTACACTTTTATCATCTCCACGTTCAGCTGGAACAAAGGTAAAGTTTAATGGTCAAGAAATCGAAGTTGAAATAGCAACTCCTGAAAAATTCGAAGGTGTTGATATTGCTTTATTTAGTGCAGGTGGTAGTGTATCTAAAGAATTAGCACCAGAGGCTGTAAAACGTGGAGCAATCGTTGTAGATAATACGAGTGCTTTTCGTATGGATGAAAATGTTCCATTAGTTGTGCCAGAAGTAAATGAGCATGCTCTTCATACTCATAACGGTATTATTGCGAATCCAAACTGTTCAACCATTCAAATGGTTGTTGCTTTAGAGCCATTAAGAAAATCATTTGGATTGAATAAAGTAATTGTTTCTACGTATCAAGCTGTATCAGGTGCAGGGGTTGCTGCAATAAATGAAATGAAGGAACAAAGCAAAGCGGTATTAGAGGGGAAAGAAGTTACACCTGGAATTTTACCTGTTAAAGGTGATGAAAAACATTATCAAATCGCATTTAATGCGATACCTCAAATTGATAAGTTCCAAGATAATGGGTTTACCTTCGAAGAAATGAAAATGATAAATGAGACGAAAAAAATCATGGAAATGCCAGAGCTTCAAGTAGCAGCAACATGTGTAAGATTGCCTGTTGAAACAGGACATTCTGAGTCTGTTTATTTCGAGCTTAATACAAATGGTGTAACATCGGAGAAAGTAAAAACATTATTATCTGATGCACCTGGTATTGTTTTGGAAGATGATCCTGCAAATCAGGTATATCCAATGCCAGCAAATTGTGTTGGGAAAAATGATGTTTTCGTAGGAAGAATACGTAAGGACCTAGATAATGATCATGGATTCCATATGTGGGTTGTCTCAGACAACTTATTAAAAGGTGCAGCTTGGAACTCAGTGCAAATTGCTGAAAGCTTATTAAACCTAGGTTTAGTAAAAAAATAATTGCCAAAACCTTAACAAAGCTGCATATGAAGAATAAGATAATGGGTAGAAGATGAGTGGTTTTCATCTTTCTAGCCATTAATCTATGACATCTAATATGGGGTGTTAAAATGAATGTAATCGTCCAAAAGTTTGGAGGAACTTCGGTTAAAGACGATAAAACACGGGCTTTAGCCATGAAACACATTGAAAGAGCTCTAAAACAGAACTATAAAATTGTTGTAGTTGTATCAGCAATGGGACGTGCTGGGGATCCTTATTCAACAGATACCTTACTAAGTCTTATTGACGGATCTCAGACAACACTAAATAATCGAGAAATCGATATGTTATTGTCATGTGGAGAGCTTATTTCTAGTGTTGTATTTACAAATATGCTAAATAAAAATGGGATTCGTGCTACTGCATTCAATGGGGCTCAAGCTGGATTTAGAACCAATAAAGACCATACCAATGCCAAAATAGTAGAGATGAAATGTGATAGATTATTAAAAGCACTTGAGGAATATGATGTTGTGGTTGTTACAGGATTTCAAGGTGTAAACGAGTATGGTGATATTACAACCATTGGTCGAGGAGGAAGTGATACCTCCGCTGCAGCCATCGGGGCAGCTATTCAAGCACAGTGGATTGATATCTTTACAGATGTTGATGGGGTAATGACGGCAGACCCTCGAATTGTAAAGGATGCAAGACCACTTGAAACAGTAACCTATACCGAAATATGTAATATGGCATATCAAGGTGCAAAGGTCATCCATCCTCGTGCAGTTGAAATCGCGATGCAAGCAAAGGTGCCTATCCGGATTCGTTCAACCTATTCTGATTCAATTGGGACACTTGTTACAAGTATTAACAGGGAAAACAAAGGTACGGATGTAAGAGAGCGAATTATCACTGGGATTGCTCACGTGCCAAATGTATCTCAAATAAAGGTTCACGCAAAAAAAGGGCAGTATAATGTACAAACAGAAGTCTTTAAAGCAATGGCTAGCAAACAGATTAGCGTTGATTTCTTCAATATTACGCCAACAAGTGTTGTCTATACTGTATCAGGTGAAATGACAAATAAAGCGATTGAGACACTTGAAGAGCTTGGATACGACCCTGTGGTAACTAGAAATTGTGCAAAGGTTTCTACTGTAGGGGCTGGCATGAATGGAGTCCCTGGAGTTACGTCGAACATTGTAACAGCTCTATCTGAACAAGGAATCCAAATTCTCCAATCTGCTGATAGCCATACAACAATTTGGGTACTAGTAAAACAGGCGGATATGGATAAAGCTGTTAATGCATTGCATAGTGCCTTTCAATTATCAGAAGAACCGATTGAAGCAGCTAAAGATGACAAATAGGCTCTTTTCTTGTTTAAATAAAAATAATAGATGCAATAGTTAGAAAAAAGCCATTGAATTGTTAGGAGTGAAGAAATGGTCGATTTTGGTAAAGTTTCAACAGCAATGGTTACCCCATTTGACAACAAAGGTAACATTGACTTTTCAAAAACAACTCAGCTTGTGAATTATTTGATAAATAATGGTAGTGATTCTTTGGTCATTGCCGGTACAACAGGAGAATCGCCAACTCTATCTTCGGAAGAAAAATTAGCACTATTCAGACATGTTGTTCAGGTGGTTGATGGTAGAGTTCCTGTCATTGCAGGAACAGGTAGCAATAACACTTACGCATCCATTGAGTTAACAAAAAAAGCAGAAGATGCCGGTGTGGATGCTATTATGTTGGTTGCTCCCTACTACAACAAACCAAGTCAAGAAGGCTTATACCAACATTTCAAATTGATTGCAGAAAGTACTTCTTTACCTATTATGATTTACAACATTCCAGGTAGATCAGTTGTGAATATATCTGCAGATGTTACAATCAAATTATCAAAAATCGATAACGTAGTCGCAGCGAAGGAAGCAAGTGGTAATTTAGATGCGATGACTGAAATTATTGCAAATACAGACGAAAGCTTTTCACTGTACAGTGGTGATGATGGATTGACTCTTCCTATTTTAGCGATTGGTGGGAAAGGAGTCGTTTCGGTTGCATCACACATCATTGGAAATGAGATGCAAGAAATGATTTCTAGTTTTGAAAATGGTGATACGAAAAAAGCAGCAAACCTTCATCAAAAATTATTACCTATTATTAAGTCACTTTTTGCGGCTCCAAGTCCTACACCTGTAAAAACGGCTCTTCAATTTAAAGGGTTAGATGTAGGATCTGTTCGTCTACCATTAGTTCCTTTATCAGAACAAGAGCGTTCAACTTTACTGAATCATATTAATAATATTTAAATAAAAAATGTTCAACCATATGGTTGGGCATTTTTTTATAATAAAAGGGGTGCTTCGCCTTGTTTTAATGGTACATTTTCAAAATAAGGGTATGCTAGATGATGTGTTAATTCCATTATA
>JBEQAC010000213.1:0-5912 GCA_041640535.1 Bacillaceae bacterium | reverse complement strand
TTTTTATCAGCTTCAAGGTTACGAGAAATCACCTTATCAATTAATCCATACTCAAGGGCTCTTTCAGCTGTCATGAAGTTATCACGTTCAGTGTCACGCTCGATTACTTCTAGTGGCTGTCCAGTGCGCTCTGAAAGGATATTGTTTAATTTATCGCGTAGGAATAGGATTCGCTTCGCTGCAATTTCAATTTCAGTTGCTTGACCTTGTGCACCACCTAGTGGCTGATGAATCATAACCTCACTATTTGGTAAGCAGAAACGTTTTCCTTTTTCACCAGCTGCAAGAAGGAATGCACCCATGGATGCTGCCATTCCGATACAAATAGTAGAAACCTGAGGCTTAATAAAATTCATTGTGTCATAAATCGCCATACCGGCTGTAATAGATCCACCTGGGCTATTAATATATAAAGAAATATCTTTTTCAGGATCTTCAGCAGCTAGGAATAGTAACTGTGCTACAATTGAATTTGCAACATTATCATCAATGGCACTACCAAGCAATATAATACGATCCTTTAACAGACGAGAATAAATATCATAAGCACGTTCTCCACGATTTGTTTGTTCAATAACTGTAGGGATTAAATTCATTTTCTTTTCCTCCTTTTATCTTTCTGTTTCAAAGGGATTGCCTTTGATCGTTATGTATTACTTAATAATAATATACAACTAAGGTCAATAAAGGTCAAACAAAAGCTCTTACTACTTCAATAATATTCATACGTAGTAATAATCAGACCTTAGAAGTAATTTGACTCTTTTTTTTGAGCGATCATTCTCCTTGTTTTCCATTTACCCATCATACCCTTTTTCCATCATTTTAAACATGATCTCCCCTTGCAAAAAGTAGAAAATCAGCATATAATATTCAAGCAGTGTTAAATATGCCCTCGTAGTGTAGTGGATAGCACAAGAGATTCCGGTTCTCTTAGGGTGGGTTCAAATCCTGTCGAGGGCGTTAAAAAATGGTGGTTCCAATTTACATTGGACCACCATTTTTCTTTTAAGAGTCTTTATATCCAATCGTTCCATCATACTCGACTTCTTCGACAGGATTAACCTCCCACATTTCTTGAATCGGGGAAAATTCTTCACCGAATTCTAAATTTGTATTATGATTTTTGGATTCTTTTGCTTCACTAATCGTTCCAGTTAACGGAGCTGTATAGATCACATCTTTCTTTTGCATAAGAATCAACCCCATTTTCAAAAAATTAAAAGCTTACATATAGGATTTAACGTAGGAAACGAAAGATACCTGTTAAAAATTTGGTTTATTAGTTCCCCACTTATTTAACAGTACCAACCGTTAATAAGGTGTTGTAGAATAATAATAAGGGAGGGACTGTAATGGATTTGAAAGCAGGGTTATTTCAGCAGCAATCATTAAAGCTAGTGATGACAAAGGAACTTACCCAAGCGATTACACTATTGCAATATTCCTCACTAGAGCTTCATGAGTTTTTAACACAGCAATCATTAGAAAATCCTTTGATTGAGATGAAGGACACTTTTTATCGACGAGTAGGAAAAAAAGATAAACATCCCATTGATTATATGGCAAATAATCCGTTAACTTTAGCGCAGCATTTGCGTTTGCAAATGATCTTTCTACACTTAGAGCAAGATGAAGAACATGCAATTGAGTATATCATTGATCTGCTTGACGAAAATGGTTACTTACCTTTTGGAGTTGAGGAAATTAGTTCAGAACTTGGGATCGACAGTTCCATCATTGAAAAGGTAGTTTCGTTGATTCAGGAATTAGAACCCTTTGGGATTGGGGCACGAAATCTGCAGGAATGCTTGATGATTCAATTAGTTCATTTAGAGAAAAGAAATCATTTAGCAGAAAAAGTGATCGCCGACTATTTTCAGTTATTTGCAAAGAAAGCATGGAAGGATATTGCTAAAGCACTTGCAGTAAGACTACAGGATATACAAGAGGTCCATGATTTAATCATGACTCTAGACCCTAGGCCTGGAAGTCGGTTTAACCATCAATCTAATTCATTTATTACGCCTGATGTTAAGGTGGAATTCAATCATGGCGAATTCAAGATTACAATACTAGATTATACATCGTCTAGACTCTCGCTTAATACTCAATATTTGGAGCTTAAGAATAAAAATCAAGAGGCGTCATCTTATCTAGACGAAAAATATTATCAATATAAATGGATTGTTAAAAGCTTAGAACATCGTAAGGAAACCATTGTACGAGTGATGAGTGAGATTGTTAGAAACCAACCGTTATTCTTTCAGCTTGGGCCTGATTACTTGGAGCCGTTAACCATGAAAGAAGTAGCGGATGCGTTAGAATTACATGAATCAACCGTCAGCAGAGCATCAAAAGGGAAATATGTGCAAACACCCTTTGGAACCTTTGAAATTAAATCATTTTTTACCACTCAGATTCAATCAAATAAAGGATCAGAGGTTTCATCTGTTCAAGCCAAAAGTATAATTTCAGATATTATAGAGAAAGAAGATAAATTGAAACCATTATCTGATCAGAAAATTGTGGAGAAATTAGAAAAAGAACACGGGATTATGATTTCCCGAAGAACGGTTGCAAAATATAGAGAGCAACTAGGAATACAATCGTCTTCAATTAGGAAAAGATATTAATGGAGGAAAGCACTTGGATAAAATAAATGTGGTTATGTACTCAAAAGTTAATTGCTCTTTATGTGATAAAGGAAAAAAGGTACTTGAAGAGTTAAAAAAGGAATTCCCTTTGGAAATAAATGAAATAGATATCTATCAAGATGATCTTCTATTGGAAAAATATCAAATTATGATTCCTGTTGTCGAAATCGACGGAGAAGAAGTCGAATTTGGAATTATTCACAAAGATGTAATAAGAAAGCGGTTACTTGAAAAAAAACGTAAAACCGTTATTGAATAACGATTTTACTCCTGTTAGAATAAACATGTAGCAGGCGAGTAAATACTTTATTCATTGTGGGAAAGACGTTTTTTTTTACTGTAGCTGGGACATAATATGTCACACCGGGACGTTTTCTGTCCCGTATGGTAAAAAAGGGGAATTAAATAAAATGCATTCATTAGTAGAGGTACAACGAAAATTATTACCTGATTTACTTTCCGTTATGCAGAAGCGCTATGAAATTTTAAAATACATACGATTGATGCAGCCGATTGGGCGGAGAAGTCTCTCAATAAGCATTGGCCAAAGTGAAAGAGTTTTACGTGCTGAGGTCCAGTTTTTGAAGGATCAAAACCTCATACATAATAGCACTGCAGGAATGACAATCACAAAAGATGGCGCTTCGGTTTTAACACAGCTTGAAGAATTAATTAAAGAAGTTTCAGGATTAAGAGTTTTAGAAACAGAATTAAAGGAAAAATTAAAACTGAAAGATGTCATTGTAGTAGCAGGAGATAGTGATGAATTTCCTTGGGTGAAAAAAGAAATGGGAAGAGCCTGCGTCTCACGAATAAAGAAAAGTCTTTCTGGGAAAAATATCGTCGCTGTTGCAGGTGGCACTACATTAGTAGATGTTGCTGAAATGATGACACCAGATTTTAAAAACAAGGAATTGACCTTTGTTCCAGCCAGAGGTGGACTTGGAGAAGAAGTGGAAAATCAAGCAAACACCATCTGCGCTAAAATGGCTGAAAAAGTTTCAGGGAATTATCGTTTACTTCATGTTCCTGATTCGGTAAGTCATGAGACCTACCATTCCATGATCAATGAACGAGCCATAAGGGATGTACTAGAGATGATTCAATCGTCAAGTATGGTTATTCATGGGATAGGAGATGCTATAACAATGGCTGAACGTCGTAAAACGTCTCCTGAAGATATGCAAAAAATCATTGAATATCATGCAGTAGCAGAGGCATTTGGCTATTATTTCAATGAGGCGGGTAATGTGGTTCATAAGGTTCAAACGATTGGACTTCAGTTAGAGGATCTTAAGAACATTCAACATGTTATTGCCGTAGCGGGAGGATCTTCAAAGGCAAAAGCGATTCAAGCCTATATGAAACAAGCACATGATACAGTTCTAATTACTGACGAAGGTGCTGCAAACTTGTTAATACGAGGATAACTTTAAGGTTTCATAACTGGTGATAGGTTTTACTCTGTCATACATAGGGGATGTAACGATTTAAGAAAGTTATCTTCTTATATAAAAAAAATATTAAGGATTCAACCTAAGGAGGAAAAACAATGTCAACAAAAATTGGTATCAATGGTTTTGGTCGTATCGGCCGTAATGTTTTCCGTGCTGCTTTAAAAAACCCTAACGTAGAGGTAGTAGCTATTAACGATTTAACTGATGCTAACACTTTAGCTCACCTTTTAAAATATGATTCTGTACATGGAAAACTAGATGCAGAAGTAACTGTTGATGGTAACAATCTTGTAGTTGATGGAGTAACAATCCAAGTATCTGCAGAGCGTGACCCAGCAAAATTATCTTGGGGCGAAGTAGGTGCTGAAGTAGTTGTTGAATCAACTGGTTTCTTCACAAAACGTGCTGACGCTGCTAAACACTTAGAAGCTGGCGCTAAAAAAGTAATCATCTCTGCTCCTGCAACTGATGAAGACATCACAATCGTAATGGGTGTAAACCATGACAAATATGATGCAGCTTCTCACCAAGTAATTTCAAACGCATCTTGTACTACAAACTGTTTAGCTCCATTTGCAAAAGTATTAAATGACAGCTTTGGAATTAAACGTGGTATGATGACAACGGTTCACTCATATACAAATGACCAACAAATTCTTGACTTACCACATAAAGATTTACGTCGTGCTCGTGCAGCTGCAGAAAACATCATTCCAACATCAACTGGTGCTGCAAAAGCTGTTTCTCTAGTATTACCTGAATTAAAAGGTAAATTAAATGGTGGAGCTATGCGTGTTCCAACTCCTAACGTTTCTTTAGTTGACTTAGTTGCTGAGTTAGAAAAAGAAGTAACAGTAGAAGAAGTTAATGCTGCATTAAAAGCTGCTTCTGAAGGTGACTTAAAAGGTATCTTAAACTACAGCGAAGAGCCATTAGTATCAGGTGATTACAATGGAGACCCAGCTTCTTCAACAATTGATGCTCTTTCAACAATGGTTATGGAAGGAAGCATGGTTAAAGTAATTTCTTGGTATGACAACGAAAGTGGTTACTCAAATCGTGTAGTTGACTTAGTTGAATATATTGCTTCTAAAGGTCTTTAATTTTAAGGCTTAGGAACCACTTAATGGGGAGGGGGAATTTCCCCTTCCCTTTTAAATGGATCACGCACTGTAAACGACTAGAAATGGCTGTCTGAAGTGTGAACAAACCTTTAACAGCAGCCAAATTAGATAGATGCGCTTCACATTTGATCAGATAAGGGAGGCCTTTATTACTATGAACAAAAAGTCTGTTAGAGATATTGATGTAAAAGGCAAAAAAGTATTCTGTCGTGTTGATTTTAACGTTCCAATGAAGGATGGAGAAGTAACGGATGATACACGTATTCGTGCAGCTCTTCCAACAATCCAATACTTAACTGAACAAGGTGCAAAAGTGATTTTAGCAAGTCACCTAGGACGTCCAAAAGGACAAGTTGTTGAGGAATTAAGATTAACTCCAGTTGCAAAACGTCTAGGTGAACACCTTGGGAAAGAAGTAGTAAAAACGAATGAAGCATTTGGCCCTGAAGTTCAGGAAGCTATTGCAAACCTTCCAGAAGGTGGAGTTTTACTTCTTGAAAACGTGCGTTTTTATGCTGGTGAAGAAAAAAATGATTCAGAATTAGCGAAAAACTTTGCTGAATTAGCAGATGTTTATGTGAATGATGCGTTTGGAGCTGCACACCGTGCTCATGCTTCAACAGAAGGAATCGCACAACATATCCCAGCAGTAGCAGGGTTCCTCATGGAAAAAG
>JBEQAC010000212.1:0-5939 GCA_041640535.1 Bacillaceae bacterium | reverse complement strand
CTAAAGAAGAAAAGCCTAAGGTAAATAAGAATGCTGGTTTTTGGACAACCGTTCTAAAAGTAGAGTTAGCGGATATTGCATTTGCTGTTGACTCTATCTTAGCTGCGGTCGCATTAGCCATGACATTGCCTAGAACCAATCTCCCTCTTATCGGAGGAATGGATGGTGGCCATTTTCTCGTTATATTTACAGGGGGGTTCATTGGGTTAATCATTATGAGGTTTGCTGCTACGTATTTTGTGAAGCTATTACATCGTAAGCCTGGCCTAGAAACAGCAGCTTTTTTAATCGTAGGATGGGTAGGGATAAAATTAGGAGTCTATACTTTGGCACATCCTTCACTAGGGATTCTCTATGAAGGGTTTCCTAAACTACCAGCATGGAAAATGACCTTTTGGATTGTATTGGTAGGGATTGCACTAGGTGGCTGGTTTTTTTCTAAAGATCATGCACCACTTCCAAAAAGTAAGGAGACAAAAGAAGCATTACAAAGAGAAGAAGATCTTCTCAAAAAAACATAAAAGTGGGATACACTACGTATCCCACTTGACCATTGTTTGTTGGAGGTTATGGAGAATGAAATTTGATTCACTGTTAATGGATTACCAAAGCCTATGGAATAATCGAAACCCAGGAAAATTAAAGGAGAATAGTGAAGAAATACTATATGAGCTAATAAGAAGGGATATAAAAGATGAAAATACACATCCAAGGGTTCGACGCACACCATTTCAAAAGTTTTATTGGGCGGTTAAACGGATCCAAACCTCTAATTTTCCCAGTGATAGGAAGATGGAATTAATCAATCTGCATCTTGAACTGATGGAAGAAATAAAAAGTTCATAAAATGGATAAAAGTATAGTTGTACTTATCCTATTATTTCTTATATAATTTAATCTTGTATAGAAATGGCTCATTAAAATATCTCAGACAGGAAATCAAAACGGAAGGGGTATTTTTATGAAGATGAACTTATATATGGAAATATCGGTTATATTAGTTTTAATCCTCGCTTTTTCAGCTGCTTATTCACTACTAAAAGATACTCATAGAAAGCATTTAAGAATAGTAAGCATTTCTTGCATAAGTGGTATTTCATTAATGATTATTTGGCGCGCAGTCCATCTCGCGGCATATTTTAATTAAAATCCTGTAAAACTATAGATGAGCCAAAGAGCGTATGAAGTTACGCTCTTTTTTTCTTTTCACTATATTCTATTATATTTCCCAATAGTGATTGGAATACTAGTGTTATTAAGTGAAAGATATGAGGGACCTGTATGAAAAAATGGATCATAATACCTTTATTATACATAGGTGTGTTTAGTTTAGTTTATTTAAACTACGAATTTATTTTAGAATGGGTTAGGGAAAGTGACTATAAGCACTTACCGTTCATGTTTTTTATTTCACTACTAATTTCCACAATTCCAGTTATCCCATTTGCGGTATTTGCTAGTATGATGGGTGCCAAGTATGGTCTGTTTTGGGGGAGCTGTATTAATTGGTTTGGTGGAGTAAGTGCATCCATCATCTTCTTTCTATTAGCTAAATATTCTTTTTCGCTGATTTTCCAACGGATAATTGAAAAGTATCGGAAACTAGATAAATTTCACCATATGATAAATGAAAATGCGTTTACCGCTGTCTTATTCACAAGGCTAATCCCACTCGTACCTCCTCCTGTTGTCAATATCTACTCAGGTATTAGTGGCATGTCGTTAAAGACCTATACTTTTGCAACGATGATTGGAAAAATACCTGGTATGATTCTTTATGCATATGTAGGTTACCAGTTATTTGTTTCTTATGAAAAAATAGCAATTGGGATTGTCCTCTACCTTTTCTTTTTAGGGTGTATTTTATTTTTATATCGTCGATGGTTTAAAGTAAGAAGAGTTTCTCCAACTGATTAAGTTATAAACATTTGGAGCAAGAAAAGGGGAATTGTATGAATGTGGGAGCACATATCAGCATTCGACATGGGTATTTACAAGCTGCCCAAACAGCAAAGAAAATTGGCGCTAGCGCTTTCCAATACTTTCCTAAAAATCCACGGAGCCTTACGATTAAAGAGTTTGATGAAACAGATGCAATGAAGTGTGCACATTATTGTAAGGAACAAGGGATCATTTCTGTAGCGCATACACCATATCCTACGAATTTATCCGTAAAAGATCAGGAGAGAGAAAAAGTGGTCGCTTCGTTATTAAACGATTTAATGATTGCTGAGGCCTGTCAGTCATTAGGTGTTATTGTCCATTTTGGTGTCCTTACCTCTTCAGATGATCCATTAGAAGGCTACAAACTAATGATTGAAACCTTAAATGAAGTGACCAGTCAGTGGGATGGTGAAGCTCTGCTCTTAATCGAAAATAATGCTGGGAAGAACGGGCCAGTAGGAACGACATTAGAAGAATTAGTGCAGGTTCGAAAACTAGTGGATGAATCTAATAAGATAGGCTTTTGCTTTGATACTTGTCACGGCTTTGCAAGTGGCTTGTGGAACGGGAATAATTGGGATGAAGTAGAAGAAAAAGGAAATGACCTTCAATATTTTGATCACTTAAAGGTCATACATTTAAATAACTCGATGTATTCGACTAGCTCAATGAGAGATCGCCATGCAAATATTAATAATGGTTATATCAGCATAGAACAAATAAAGGGATTTTTAAGTTCACCAGTAATTAAGGAGCTCCCAATGATACTGGAAACTCCTACTTCAATGAGCTTTTCCCATCAGGATGAAATTATGATGGTCAAATCCCTTTAATATATCAAAATTAGCTATTTGGATGAAGCTTATGCAAAAATTGTTTCTGTACAATCTTTAATCTGATTGAAAGGCAAGTTGCCCCTGCTGCCAATCCGGATATGAGACCAATCCAATAACCAAATGCCCCTAAAGTAGTAAAAGTGGCAAGAGTATATCCGATAGGTAATCCAATAATCCAATATGAAATAAAAGACATATAGAGAGTCGCATTTACGTCTTTATATCCTCTTAACGCACCTTGGATTGGTGCTTGGATGGCATCAGATAATTGAAAGAAGATTGCATAGATTAAAAACTGCTGTGTTAAAAGTAAAACAGCTGGATCGGTAGTATATAGACTTGCCACTTGTTCCTTAAAAATAAAGATAATGGCAGAGCTAATCATTGAGATAAAAACGGCAATTGAAATTCCAAGCATACTATATTGGCGGGCATCCTTTATCCTCTTTGCCCCCACTTCATGTCCTACAACAATCGTTAATGCCATCGATACACCTAAAGGAATCATGTATAAAAAAGATGCGAAATTAAGTGCGGCTTGGTGAGAAGCAATGGTTACAGTGTTAAATGAACTCATTAATAAAGTAACAGCGGCGAAAATACTTGTTTCAAAAAAAATCGCAAATCCTATAGGTACCCCAATTTTTAAAATCGTCTTCCATGAACGCAATGAAACTCGGTGTAATACTCGAAAGATTCGATAGTCCCTAAATGGTTGTTGTTTATGAATAATAAAAACTGAAAACAAGGTGATACACCAATAGGTAATCGCGGTGGCATAACCTGCTCCAATCCCACCTAATTGAGGAAAACCAAATTTTCCAAAAATCAAAAGGTAATTAAAAACCGCATTGATTGGTAGTGCCATTAAGGTAATGATCATGGTCACTCTCGTTTGAGCTAATGCGTCCATGAAGGCACGAAGCACAGTATAAACAAATAATGGAAGAATTCCAAATGCAAGACCGATAAGATAATGCAAGGCAATATATTGAACCTCAGACTCTAATTTCATAAAATTTAATAGAGAATTAATGATGAAAGCACCAACAACCATGACAAGTACGGCAATGAAGATAGACAAATAAATCCCTTGTATGACGGTGAAAGGGATCTCTTTAGTTGTTTTAGACCCAATTAGTTGTGCAACAATGGGTGTAATCGCAAGTAAAATCCCACTTAAGCCAGTAAAAACAGGTACCCATAGACTTGACCCAATGGCGACTCCTGCAAGATCGTTTGCACTTGCACGGCCAGACATCATTACATCAAAGAAGTTCATGGCAAATAATCCAATTTGAGTAATGAGAATGGGTAGGAGGATATTGAAAAACACTTTAATTTTTTGCTTGTATGAAAAAGTTTGAATCATGTAATAACCCTCTGTTCGATTAATTAGTTTAACTAAGGAATTATAACATAGTTACGTATAACTAGTTAGGAAAAAGAAAATGGTTTCCAATTTTTCTATAGTTGGTTAATATTTCGTGTGGCGAAAAAAGGAAAATGCTGATAAGATTAAAATGTAATTATTATGAAACGGAGCAACGTATCATGTGGAAAAATCGGAATGTATGGATTATTTTGAGTGGAGAGTTTATAGCCGGTTTAGGCTTATGGATTGGGATTATTGGAAATTTAGAATTTATGCAACAATATGTACCATCCGATTTTCATAAATCGCTAATTTTGTTTATTGGACTTCTAGCAGGAGTATTAGTAGGACCACTAGCTGGTAGAGTAATAGATTCCTATAGTAAGAAAAAGGTTTTACTGTATGCAGGGTTTGGGAGGATGCTAAGCGTATGTTTTATGTTTTTGGCAATTGAATACGGTCAAGTCTTATGGATGATTATTTTTATGATCGCACTACAACTTTCAGCCGCGTTTTATTTTCCTGCCTTACAATCTGTCATACCAATGGTCGTTAAAGATAAACAATTACTACAAATGAACGGCGTTCATATGAATGTCTCAACAGTTGCACGTGTATTAGGTACAGCAGTAGCTGGAGCAATGCTTGTTGTGATGAACTTATATTCTCTGTATCTCTTATCAATGATTGCCTATGGACTTCTTTTTCTATCGACATTTTTATTATCAATAGAAGAAAGTGAAAAACAAGATAAAGGAAAGCAACGTGACAAGAAATCATCAGGCTTTATGGATATGATCCCTATTCTAAAAGGATTGCCAGTGGCTGTGATGGCATTGATTCTTACTTGTGTTCCACTTTTATTTATTGGTGGAATTAATCTCATGGTCATCAATATTAGCGAAATACAGGACGATAATTCGATTAAGGGCTTACTTTATGCAGCTGAAGGAATTTGTTTTATGTTAGGGACATTTTTAGTTAAACACATCTCACAAGGAAGAGAAGAAATTAAATTAATGTTCTTCTTTGCGTTTATAATAGCCATCTCGGAGCTTCTTCTGTTCTTTGCTGATATGAAGATTATGTCGTTGATTTCATTTGGGTTATTAGGTTTAGGATTAGGCTGTTTCTTTCCTTTAGCGGCTACCCTATTTCAAACAAAAATACCAAAGGAGTTTCATGGAAGATTTTTTTCCTTCCGTAATATGTTAGATCGCGTACTGTTCCAGATTGTTCTATTGGGTACAGGACTATTTCTAGATACCATTGGTCTTCAAAAAATGGTCGTTGTGTTCGGTATGTTATCATTATTTATCGTTGTGTTTTTTGCTTTTAGATATCTTAAAAATTCAGATGTACCAAAAGAGACGGTAACAAAATATCAAGCTTAATGTTAAAATAAGGACTTCAGGGTCCTTTTTGTTTTTGGAAAAAGTTTACTGTTTCTTTTTTCCAAATCTCTTTTTAAAGGAGTATTAAAAGTGAAAACAAAATAAAGAATATAGGTGAAGGGAGCGAGATACAATGATGATGTTGTTTACAGATAGTGATTTAGACGGTTTAGGTTGTGGTCTTCTTGCGAAAATTGCGTTTGGTGAGAAGGCGAATGTCGCTTATTGTTCATACCGTAACTTAAATGAAAGAGTAACGAAATTTATCGAGAATGGTGAAAATAAAAATACTCATTTATACATAACAGACTTAGCGGTCAATAAAGAAGTAGAGAATAAATTAGCTACTCGTTATAAAGAAGGTGGACATGTTCAGATGGTGGACCATCA
>JBEQAC010000211.1:0-5957 GCA_041640535.1 Bacillaceae bacterium | reverse complement strand
ACTACGAACAGATAGTTTGATGTTAACTGAAACATTACGTATTGCACAGGTGATTTCGATTGTCTTGGTTCTCATTGCACTAGCAATCCTAGTATTTAGAAGAGCAAAAGGTCAGTCAAAAGAGAGATATTTAGAAAGCTAGAAGAGGGAGAGAGAACATTGCTTGAAACCATCAAGAGAGGCCTACTGGTTGGCTTAAGCACAACTTGGACATTGGGAAAAGTCATTTTTCCTGTTACATTAATCGTGACAATATTAAAGTACACGCCCATTTTAGATTGGGTCATCACAGCGATCACTCCGTTAATGAGCATATTTGGTCTATCAGGTGATGCAGCCATTCCACTCGTGATTGGAAATTTCCTAAATCTTTATGCTGCCATCGGTGCGATTTTAACCCTTGATTTAACCGTAAAAGAGGTTTTTATTCTTGCTGTTATGCTTTCGTTTTCTCATAATTTATTAATTGAATCTACCGTGGCAGCAAGAGTAGGAATCAAGATTTGGGTCATTTTAACGGTTAGAATTGGATTGGCGTTGTTCTCTGCTTTAGTAATCAATTTACTTTGGAATGGCGGAGGAGAAATGGCAAAGTACGGCTTGATTCAAGGATCAAGCGAAGCAGCGTCAGGTTGGATGGCAATTTTACTTGAGGGTATTCAGAAAGCTTCATATGGGATTTTACAATTGGCTTTAATCGTGATTCCATTGATGGTAGCGATCCAATTTCTTAAGGAATTAGGCTGGCTAGATAAGTTCTCAAAATGGATGGCCCCGTTTACAAGAGCACTAGGAATGAATGAAAATACATCAACTACACTGGCTGCTGGGTTATTGATTGGTTTAGCCTATGGCGCCGGAGTGATGATCCAAGCGGCAAAAGAAGATGGCGTCTCAAAGAAAGATTTAACCCTTGCGTTTATTTTCCTGGTTGCATGTCATGCGGTTATTGAGGATACTTTAATCTTTATTCCACTAGGAATTCCGGTTTTACCACTTTTGATTATCCGAGTTGTGACAGCTGTTTTATTAACGATCTTAGTAGCATACATTTGGAAACGAATCGAGCTAAATAGCAGAAAGGAAGCATCTTATGGTAGTTAACACCTTATTATTTGATTTAGACGGTACACTGATTGATACAAACGAATTAATTATTTCGTCTTTTACCCATACATTGAATCACTATTATCCAAACCAATATAGTCGAGAGGATATCTTAACGTTTATCGGTCCGCCGTTATACGATACTTTTGTTGAGATGGATAAAGAACGTGTGTCGGAAATGATCTCGACATATCGTGAACATAATCTAGCACATCATGATTCTCTCGTAAAAGAATATGAAGGTGTATATGAAACCATTAAAACCTTGCATGAAAAGGGATTTAAGCTCGGGATTGTTACGACAAAAATGAGAAATACGGTAAATATGGGCTTAAAGCTAACAGGCTTAGATCAATTCTTTGAAGTGGTCGTTACATTGGATGATGTTAAAAAGGCAAAACCAGACCCAGAACCAGTCTTGCTTGCATTATCACAATTGAATTCAAAGGTTGATGAAGCAATCATGGTAGGGGATAACCATCATGATGTTTTAGCAGGAAAGAATGCAGGAACTTTAACGGCTGGGGTTGCATGGACGATTAAAGGGAAAGAACATTTAGCCTCATATCAACCAGATTATATGCTAGATCATATGAGTGACCTTTTTAAAATTGTTGGAGCTGAGTAAGCGGTGAGAAGAACGACACGCTATCCTGTTACAGGTGCAAATTCTCTATGGCATGTTTATAAAACCGTTCCTTTTTGGAAGGTTGTCCGGAATTTTATTGTTATACAAATTGCACGATACACACCAATATTGTCCTTAAAAAATTGGTTATATCGAAATTTTCTAGGGATGAAGGTTGGAGACCAAACCTCCTTTGCGTTAATGGTCATGTTAGATATCATGTTTCCTGAAAAAATTCGTGTTGGACGTAATACCGTGATAGGCTATAATACGACGATTTTGGCACATGAATATTTAATTAAAGAGTTTCGACTTGGTGATGTGGTCATCGGTGATGAGGTCATGATTGGTGCGAATAGCACGATTTTACCTGGAGTCGAGATTGGTGATCATTCCATCGTATCAGCGGGAACTTTAGTTCATAAGGATGTACCTGCAGGAGCTTTTGTTGGAGGAAATCCGATGAGAGTGATTTATACAAAGGAAGAAATGGATCAACGTAGAAGTGAAGAACATGAGAAAGTCACAATTAGTTAAGCTAAACGGGTTCGGATTTCGAATACAAAAACTAAATTATCACACCAATTAGCAGTCCTATTCGCAACTGAATTAGACTGCTTCTTTTTTGTTGATATATATTGGGTTTAATAAAATGAACGGTAAATCCGCTCTGAATTTCGAACCACTTTTAACACTGTGACATAAATTTTTGTCAGCATGAAAATTCGCATGCTAATTGGAGTGCTAAAAATGATATTAAACTACCAGGGGTGGGTGTTGATGTCTGAGAGGCGGATAAATGAAGCAGACATTCTTTCTTATCCTTAATTGAGTAACCTCTGATAGTTTTAATAAGCGGAGTTTTCCGGTTAGCCTACAGAATAGAGCTCGGTTCGGGGGATATAAGCGGAGGTTTTCCGGTTAAGCAAAGCAAAATGGTCCATTTTCTTGTTTTTCGATTAAATAGGCGGAATCTTTCCGTCTATTCAGTCTATTTTTCGAGCTATTTTTTCATTAAGAGGAATTTCTCCGCTAATTTTAGTAGCTTATTTCCTGGCGATTCTTGAAGATTTGGAAATTGCTAAAACGGTACCTATCTTGGGATAAAAAATGCTTGGAGCATATGTCTCCAAGCAATTTTCTTTGCTGATTTACTTGCCAAATTGCTTTTTAATTCTAGTGCGAATTACTATACGAAAAGTAAGGTTAATTCGTATTTTGTACTTCAAAATTGAACCCGTTAAGCTATGCTGAATGTGGTTTTTTTTGCTGACTCTAAAACTTTTCTTTTCTTTGCCGATAAAATAGGAGACTTCATATAAAGACAGTTTTGTCTCTACATCATGAGAATAGGAGAGAAGTATATTGAAACAAAAAATCAAGAATCGGCTAGAGAATCACTTGTTAGGGACATCACTTCAACGCCAAATTTTGATTCCTTTTTTAACCATTATTATTTTAGCAGGAGCTATTACCACGTTTGTAAGTTATAAATTTAGTGAATTTATGGTCACTGATGAATTAATTATGAGTGTTGAAGAACAAATGGTTAGTGTGAATGGATCATTTTCAATTTTTTTAGGAAGTACTGAAAAAATTGTCAACCGTTTTGCGACAAAACCAGAATTACAGAATCCTAGAGAACATTTAGAAGAGGTTTTAGTAGCATTTTCCGAAACGAAAAATGCCCATCCCGAGATTCTCGATATTTATATGGGGATGGAAGATACTGGGGAGATGATTATTGACCCTTCGATTGAATTGCCTGCAGGTTTTGATGCTAGAACAAGACCATGGTATCAGATGGCGGTTGAACAACAGGGAGAACTGATTTGGACAGAACCATATCTTGATGTGAGTACAAATGAATTGACGGTAAGTGCAGCAAAAACAATCTCTGTTGAGGGGAATGTTGTTGGAGTCATGTCGGTTGATATTATTTTAGACTCCCTAGTTGAGCTATTATCGAATGTGAAAATTGGTCATACGGGCTATGCCGCTCTCTTTGATAGCCATGGTACCTATATCGTTCATCCAACTTTAGTCGGGGAGGATGTTTCTGACGAGAAGTATTATCAAGATATTATCAATAGTGGTCATGATCGTGGGATTATTCACTATGACTTTCAAGGTCAGTCAAAAGCGATGGGATTCATCAAAAATGAGACAACAGATTGGATTTTAATTGGTACGATTACAAAAGAGGAATTTGCTCAAAAGGCTAGAGGGATTATTGTTCCTATTGCCATCACCCTCATTTTAGTAATCGGGCTAGCTGTTCTCTTTTCTCTATTCATTGCAAAGGGAATCTTAAAGCCTATTCGAAGCTTGCAAGATTCCATGGTGAGGATTTCAAACGGAGATTTGACAACGAAGGTAGAGTTAAATCGAAAAGATGAATTAGGTCAACTCTCAATCTCTTTTTCTGTGATGATAGAGAATATACGTGATATGTTAGTGAAGGTCGCTAGCGTTTCAACTCAAGTAACAGATGCATCGCAAACTTTAGTTGCTAGTGCAGAGGAAAATACGGCAGCCTCAAATGAGGTGGCGACGACAATGGAGCAAATCGCTTCAGGAGCAAGTAAGCAATCTGACCTCTCAGAGGAAAATGGACGAACGATTCAACTATTAGCAGGTAATATCCAGCATGTAGAGAGTCAAACTCTACAAATTTTAGAAGAGTCTACCGTCATGTACAATACCTCAGAGGCGGGAATGGCGAAGGTTCAATTATTACAGAATCAGTTTGAGCGAACAAATGGGATGATCAATGAAATGGTGGAAGCCATTACGAATTTGGACCATCGCTCACAGGATATTAATGAAATTGTCCATACGATTACTGCAATTGCAAGTCAAACGAATCTACTCGCATTAAACGCAGCAATCGAGGCTGCGAGAGCAGGAGAGCATGGAAGAGGCTTTGCGGTTGTAGCAGATGAAGTTCGAAAACTAGCAGAGCAGTCAGAAACTGCATTGAAACAAATCGGTGATATTATTAAGCAAATGCAAGGAGAAACGAAGCACACAGTTCAGCTTATTGGTCAGACAAGTGAAGTGATGATTGATCAAGGTGAAGCAGTAAAAGAAACAAATCTAGCCTTCCGTTCGATTAAAGAAAAGGTTGAGGCCAATAGCAAATTGATTATGGAAATATCAGCATCAATAAATGAAATGGTCCAACAACGAGATTTGATCATTCAAAACGCGTCTGACATAACTGCGATAAGTCAGGATACTGCGGCAGGCACACAAGAGGTGACAGCTTCGATCGAAGAAACGACTGCATCTATGGAACAGTTAAATGAACTTGCGTTTGAATTAGAAAGCTATTCAAGAGAGTTATTTGAAGAGCTTCAAAAATTTGTCATTGATAAGAAATAATTTGGTTTAGCCGCATTCTCCATTCAAAGAGTGCGGCTTTATTAATAAGAAAAATGAGACTATAACCTAGGTTAAGGTTATAATATGATAGAATATTTGATGTTTTCTGTTGACGTTTCCAGCACGGAGAGGTAAACTTACATATAACTTCATCTTATTAGCATATTAGCGAACTAAAGGATTTTGATAATTTATACAAATGGAGTGCTGCCCAACTTGGGTGTTACACTTTTAACTATAAAAGGAAAATGATTGGTGGTGGACTTGTAAAATGTTATTTATGTTTGAAAAACCATTAGGAATGAGAGATACATTACCTTCATTATATGAAGCGAAGAAAAAAGTAAGAAATGCGATGTCCAATGAGATTAGTAGCTGGGGCTTCCAATTTATTGAGACGCCTACGCTTGAATATTATGACACGATTGGAACCGCATCAGCGATTTTAGATCAGCAGCTGTTTAAGCTTTTGGATCAGCAAGGACATTCGCTAGTATTAAGACCGGATATGACGGCTCCGATCGCAAGGGTGGCTGCTTCAAGATTATATCATGAGGGCTATCCGTTACGTTTGGCTTATTCAGCCAATGTTTTTCGTGCTCAGCAAAGAGAAGGTGGACGCCCTGCAGAATTTGAGCAAATTGGGGTTGAAAGTATCGGGGATGGAACGATTAGCTGTGATGCAGAAGCGATCGCGTTAATGGTTTCTGCCTTAAAGAAAGCTGGATTGGTCAATTTCACGGTTGCGATTGGACATATTGGATATGTAAATTCTTTATTTTTAGAAATCGTTGGAAATGAAGAAAGAGCAAATGTATTGCGCCGCTTTTTATAT
>JBEQAC010000210.1:0-6017 GCA_041640535.1 Bacillaceae bacterium | reverse complement strand
AATGCGATTCCAACACTGATTGAAATAACGGTTGTGCCCACTATACTTAAACGATTTGCGTGCTTTACAATACTTGCATTTGGAATAACAGAAACAATTTTTAATTCATTTAAACTCATTTCTAGTTCCAAATCATCAACAATAATTTGCGAAGGTTCTCCATCCACAATTCCTTCAAATGTCCCTGTATGCCCATCAATGGTGTTGGGTTCAAGTGTAATATCATTTAACTTTTTATCGAATAGATTAGCCCTGTTTGCAGCAATAACATGATTCTGCTCATCTATAATCATCATTGGAAACGATTCCTGTGCAAGAATCCGATTTAAGTATTCAGTTTTAATTGAGATCACGAGCATACCACTAGTTTTATAGTCTAAAAAGTTGATTCTTCTAACTAGACTTAAGTATTTTCGATTTCCTTTTGTTTCATCTTCAATAAAATACCAACCAATTAGTCCAAAGCCCTCTTCTGCAGAGCCATACCAGTATTTATTTTTTATTTCATCTGTAAGCGGTATAAACTCCCAATTATTTAACATAGTTGGGTTTTCCATATAAAAGCGAAATCCTGAGATATGATTATACACCCGTCGATAGTTTTCGAAATTGTGGTAACTTTGATACTGTTCAACGACATCATATATCGTTTCATATTGTTTATTTACAATGGTTTTTAATTGATTATCAAAGGATAGATTATGAGAAACATAGATTGGCGCGGTCAAAACTTCAGCCGTCCTTAATTTTACACGCTCAATATTAGTTGTTGTTTGATCGATTGTATCCTTTATCGCCATTTGTCTTAATTCTAAGGTTAAGTAGATTCCTACAATTAATACAGGAACAAATACAACGATAATAAATGATAAAATAAGTTTATTTCTAACATTCATATTATTGATGATTTTTATAAAATAAGATTTCAATAAGGTACGTCACCGCCATGTAATCGATTACATAAATCGACAGCTTTTGCTGTCTCTATGAACATCATATATGAAATGAACTAAAAATAAAAGATGTTCTACGTCGTCAAAAACTGTTAATCTATTACAACTATAAAAAAAGATAACCTCTGACCAAATTTAGAGGTTATCTTTACAAATTTTTTTTGCTAATTTTCAACAAGCTCACTAGCTTTTTCAATTTTTTCGACAAACATTTGAAACACTCTGCGTTTCTCTTCTAATTCTTTTATGTACACTTTTAGTTCATTAAATTTTTCTTCAAATGGTTTATGATAAATTGTCTTAATGTTATCAATTAGTTCTTCATTTATTGTAGATTGCATCACTTGTTTTGTAATCCCAAATTTATAAGAATATAGCTGAAGATCGCATTTCACCTTTTCGTATTCCTCATCTATTTCGATTTTTTGCTTTAACATCTCTTCTTTCCACTCAAGTAGAGCATCCTTAACATATGGCTCCATATTTCCCCTCCTAAAACATTTATTTCCCTCATTAAAAGATTTAACAAATCCTATTATTTTATGGGGGTATTTTATAGGGGGGATAGAAAAAAGGAAAGAACTCTTTAGATGTTCATTCCTTTAATCGAATTTATTTGTCAAGTTCCTCAAGAAATGATAGGTTTATTAAATCTTGAATGTCATCGCTTGGGACATACCCTGCTTCCTTACTAATCGTTGCCATTTCCTGGATTACTTCATCATTCACTTCTGTTGTTACTTGTAAACGTGTAAACGCAGCGGCCACTTCTTCATTATTTAATTCTTTCCCAGTCAGATCCTTAAGATGCTTTATGACTAACTCTTGACTTTCCTCTGGATTATCTTGAATAAACTTAACTGCTTTTTGATGGGCTTTTAAATATGCATTTACTAAATCTTCTTTTTCTAAGAAATCAGACCTAGCAGCAACTACAGTGTTTGTAGAATCTTTCCCCCATGCAAATTCATCCCAATTTAGTAACAGTTGTCCTTCTGCTTGAGTTTCAAGGACATAGCCCCAAGGCTCCTGTGTTGCTGCAGCATCAACAGATTTTTGAACAAATAAAGTCGCGGTATCAGCAGGTGCAGCGGCAAATAATTCGACTGTTCCACCGTTTGTTGTTGGTTTTAAGTTTGCTTCTTGTAGTGCTTTTCTTAGCATTACATCCTGTGTACTCCCAATGACAGGAATCGCAACTTTCTTTCCATCTAAATCTCCTATGCTTGTAATGCCACTTTCACCTCTAACAACAAGAACGGCTCCCCCGTTAACTGCACCTGAAATAATGTGGTATTCAGGATTTTTCACAAAAAAGTTAAGCAAAGGTCCTGGACCGACAGTCCCAACATCAATCGCCTTTGTTGCCATTGCCTCCATAAATAACCCACCATTGTTCACCGTTTTTGTTTCAATCTTAACTTGCTCACCAAATTCCTCTTTAAAATACTCTTTCTCTAATGCAACAATCGTGGCGATATGAGTTAGATTGGGGAAATATCCTATCTTAACCGTTTGCTCCTTAGTAGTTGCTTGTCCTCCCCCTTCTTCTTTTTCTTCTTCCTTTGCAGGAGCGCACCCACTTAATGCTCCAACCATCAAGATGGATACCAATAAAAACATTAGGAATTTTTTCATCATCGTTTCTCTCCTAGCACTAGTTGTTTTTAGTTCCTTTCCCTTATCTTTTACTAATTCCCCATTTTATTTGCACATTTCGTTCTAAACGAGTAAATACTACATTATCAACAATCGTCCCTATCACCGCAATAATGATCATGACTGAAATAACAAGATCCATTTGGCCGAGTGAACGCCCCATTTCTAAAAGCTGACCAAGGCCACCGCCTCCTCCTAGTAGCTCCCCTGCCATGAGAGCTCTCCAAGAAAAAGCCCAGGCGATTCGAAGTCCGGAAATGATTTGAGGAACTGACGCCGGTAAAATAACTGTTCGAACAAAGTGAAATCCGCTTGATCCATATGTCTTTGCCACTCGCTGATAAAGCTGTGGAACATTTTTAAAACCACTTGTAGCATTTACGGTCATGGTCCAAGTAGCACCAATGGTCACGATGAAAAGAATTGAAAAATCATTTAAGCCAAACCAAATGATCGCTAATGGAAACCAAACGATACTCGGAATCGATTGTAATGCAGTTACAACAAAGCCAAGCGTATCTTCAACTAGCTTATATCGCCAAATAAAATAACCTAATATTAGACCAACCACAATGGCGATAGTAAACCCAAGCAGAATACGTCCAAGACTTTTACCAATCGCAGCTGTTATTTGTCCACTGATTAACCCATTAATTAATGTTTCAAACACTTGGGTTAAGCTTGGAAACATAAATTGTGGGAGACCGGAAAGTCTAGATGTGATTTCCCATATCCCCGCTATCATCCCGATGAATACGATTCGTCTCAAAGCGGTAGTCATTCCCCATCTCCTCCTTCAATACTTTTTCAATTTCTTCCTGTAAAATGGAAAGAACCCTTTGCTCCGTGTGTAATGTAACACTATCAGGCATGATTCCATCTTTCATTGTAGGGACTGTAATCGTCTCTTTAATTTTCCCTGGACGAGTCGCGAAAACAACAATCTTTTCTGAAAGAAGTACGGCTTCACGAATATTATGGGTAACAAAAAAGATGGTTACTTTTGTTTTTCTCCATATATCAAGCAGCTCCTTATGGAGGACCATTCTTGTTTGTTCATCTAACGCTGAAAATGGCTCGTCCATTAACAAAATATCAGGCTCCATCACTAATGCTCTAGCAATTGCTACCCTTTGCTTCATTCCTCCTGAAAGCTGATGTGGATAGGAGTCTACATAACGGCTGAGATGAACCATTTTTAGCACGTCTAATGCCTTAGCCTTTGCTTGTTCTAGCGGTATCTTCTTAAGCTTTAACCCGTAAGTAACATTTTCTAAAACCGTTAACCAAGGAAATAATCCTGCTTCTTGAAACACAACAACCCGTTCAGGGCCAGGCTTTGTTACCTTTTTTCCATCCATTTTGATTTCACCTTTATCGGCCTGATCTAGTCCTGCAATTAAATATAATAATGTTGATTTTCCACAGCCAGATGGTCCAACAATGGAAACAAAGCTCCCTTTTTCAACTTCAAGGTTGATATTATCAAGGACTTTTACTTTATCATTTCGTTCATTTAAGAATTCTTTTTCAATTCCATCTATTTTTAAGTACATATCGTCACCTCTTTAATCTACAATATTTAACAAAGTACACGCACTTATCCATCAACTTGCTCGATTGCCGTCGAAATTCCAATTAATATTGTAGTAATTAATTATGGTAATATTGTCAATGATGGTATGGACCGGGCAAGTTAGACTGACTACCATTACTGCTCCTATCACAATAACTTACATCATCATCTTGCCCGGAATACTATATTAGGATTCTTTTTCAACAATTTTTTACCAAAAAGTCCAAGCTAGAGTGAAGTATATTCATATACTGTAGCGAGGTGATGAAAATGGTAAAAATATTTATTGACCCAGGCCATGGGGGTTCAGATCCTGGCGCGATGGGTAACGGACTTCAAGAAAAAGACCTTACATTAAAAATCGCACTCGCACTTAGAGATATTTTACAAAATGAATATGATGGAGTTTCCCTTCAATTAAGTCGGACAAGTGATCAAACCGTTTCATATAATGATAGAACAGATGCAGCAAACAGTTGGAATGCAGATTATTTCTTATCCATCCATGTTAACGCAGGTGGTGGTACAGGCTTTGAAAGCTATATTTACCCGGGAGTAGGACATCCAACTACTACGTATCAAACAACAATTCATGATGAGGTCTTAAAAGTAGTTGATTTTAGGGACCGCGGGAAAAAAACAGCTAATTTCCATGTTCTAAGAGAAACGAGAATGCCTGCATTACTTACCGAAAACGGATTTATCGACAATAGTAGTGACGCAGAAAAACTCCGTTCTAACACATTTCTTCACACCATTGCGAGAGGACATGCAAATGGATTGGAAAAAGCGTTTGGATTAACCAAAAAACCTACCACACTTTATAAAGTTCAAATTGGTGCTTTTAAACAAAAGACGAATGCAGATAACCATGCAAAGAATGCACAATCTAAAGGGTTTGATGCGATCGTTCTTTTAAGGGACGGGTTATATAAAGTTCAAATTGGTGCCTTCTCTTCTAAAGACAATGCAGAAAATCTAGCAACTCGTGCACGCAACGCAGGATTTGATGTTGTTATTCTTCAAGAAAACAGATAATAAGCCTCTGTGGGGCTTATTTCTCTACATACTATTTAATGCCTGTTCTAAATCTGACCAAATATCTTCCCATGCCTCCAAACCAACCGATAGCCTTAACATGTTTTCTGTTATCCCCATTTTAAGTCTCGCTTCTTCTGGCACTAAAGAGTGTGTCATTGTACTAGGGTGCTGGATTAATGTTTCTGGATCACCTAAACTAACAGCAATTTTTATCATCGTTAATTGATTCAAAAACCTCTGTGCCTCTTTTTTTCCACCTTTTATTCTGAAGGTAATAAGACCACCATGTCTCTTCATTTGTTTTTTACTTATATGATAGCTTTCACTAGACTTGTCTCCAGGAAAAATGACAACTTCCACATTTTCATGTTCCTTTAATAGTGTTGCAATTTTCTCAGCATTATCACAGTGACGATCCATTCGTATAGGTAACGTCTTTAATCCTCGTAATAATAACCAAGCATCGAACGGAGAAATCACTCCTCCTATATCCTTTCTTGCAGTTAATGACATTTCATCAATGAATTCCTTTTTTCCAACCACTAGTCCAGCAATAACGTCTCCGTGACCACCAATATATTTCGTTGCACTATGAATAACAACATCACACCCTAATTCTAAGGGCTGTTGTAAATATGGAGAACAAAACGTATTATCGATTACAACCGTAATATTTTCTTCCTTTGCTACCTTTACAACTAATTCAATGTCAATCAACTGCATTGTCGGGTTAACAGGTGTTTCTAAATAAATCACATTTGTATTAGGAAGAATTTGAGCTCTAATGC
>JBEQAC010000209.1:0-6022 GCA_041640535.1 Bacillaceae bacterium | reverse complement strand
GTTAAAAACACACCAGAAAGATTAATATCAATTACTTTCTTCCACTGTTCATACGTCATTTCCTCTGCAGGAACATTCATACAGATTCCGGCATTACAGAAGGCAACATCTAAGCGTCCAAAAACATTCAGTATTTTTTCAATCATGGCATCTACATCTTCTGGATTCGTTACATCTGCTTTTATTGCAATCGATTTAATGCCATTAGTTTCTTCTAGTTCTAGTGCTGTTTTTTTTGCTTCTTCAATATCTAAGTCAACAATCGCTACATCTGCGCCTGCTTCAGCGAAAGCGGTTGCAACACTTTTTCCAATGCCTCGTGCGCCACCTGTTACAAAAATTTTCTTTCCGTCTAGTCTCATTTTTTCAATAATTCCCATTTTTTTACCCCATCTCTCTTTATGTTAATCTATTTTGTAAAACAACTTTATAAAATACTTTTACATAATAAAACTTTTTTTTGTGATAGTCAATATATAGAAAATAGAGAATTGGCAAGACACATGTTGCCAAAGTTGTTATTACGCCAGTATTTGTGTTATATTTTAAGAGGTGTTAAATAAAAACTTTTTGTAAAAACATTTTATATAATGAGGTATTTTCATGGATCATAGCATCACATTTAAAGATATAAAAAAAAGTAATTACTCATCGATTTACCATCTTATTTATCAAAATGAGAAGCTTTCTAAACAGGAAATCGCAAATCAACTTCATTTAAGTTTACCGACGGTAACTCAGAATCTAGTTCGCTTGGAAAAAGAAAAATTAATTGAGAAGAGTGGGCAGTTTGAATCCACGGTTGGGAGGCGCGCAACTGCTTATGCAATTTGCCCGCAGGCTCGAATTAGCATCGGGGTGGAAATTCAGAAAAAGACAGTGCAAATTTTAGCCATTAATTTGCTTGGTACTGTAGTTCAACAAGAGGAATTATCAATTGCTTATTTTAATGAAGACAGTTATTACAAGTTGTTAAGCCTTGCTGTACAATCATTCATTTCATCTCTTGAAGTGGCGAAGGAGCAAGTACTTGGTGTTGGTTTTGCAGTACAAGCATTAACATCAACTGATGGCCAAAAAATTACTTATGGAAAAATATTGAATTGTACAGGGTTGGATATACATGTTTTTTCACAGTATCTTGAGTATCCTTGCATGTTTGTACATGATGCAAAGTCTGCGGCAATAACAGAACTGTGGGTAAGTAAGGATATTGGAGATGCCGTTTATCTATCGATTGGTACGCACCTTGGGGGTGCAATTATCATAAATAACGAAATTTATATGGGAAAAGAAGGACATAGTGGGACGGTAGAACATATGACTGTAGATCCCGATGGCTCACCTTGTTACTGTGGAAAGAAAGGATGCATGGAAACATTTAGCTCTGTTAGTGCGCTTCTAGTAGAAAATGAGTCATTAGATTTTTTCTTCCAACAGGTACGTTCGAGAGATGCTTCATATCTGGAGAGGTGGAATACTTTTTTAGACCATTTAGCATTTTCAATCAACAATATACATCTGGTCCTTAATAGAGAATTTATTATTGGTGGACATATTTCTCCATATTTACATGAAGAAGATCTTGAATATCTTCATGTAAAGGTTCATGAAAAAACAGCATTTCCAAGTAAAGAGCGATTTATATATATTAGCCGTTCACCTGCAAATGGTGTTCCGATAGGTGCTGCTATACCTTATCTTCAATCATTTTTGAATGGGATTTAATCATAAATTTAATTTACAAAACATTTACTTTCAAATCCTTATAAGCCAATGCTTTAAGTAATTAAAGCGTTGGCTTTTTTTTACTATGAACGATGTCTCCATACTCTTTTTGGGGTGATGTGTTTAAAAATTTATTATGTTATTATCAACCATAGACAATTTACTAGTTACTAAAGTAGGAGGACAACATGAATCGTACATCGATTATTTATAGTATTTTAATCGTGTCTTTTATTACGACAATCGTTTTCTCATTTTATTTTTATAACCAGGTGCAGAGATCTGATAAGAAAGTGATAGAAGCCATTTCTTCTGAAACACCCCTCCCGACATATCACTTTGTTTTAATTGGTGAGGAAATGAATCATGATTATTGGCGTTTAGTCGGAGACGGTGCAAAAAAGACAGAAAAAGTGTATGACGTTTTTGTTGAGTATGAGGGGCCAAAGCGTTCCAATCCAGAGGAACAGCTTAAGCTTTTCGATATGGCGATTAAATCAAAAGTAGATGGGATTATTGTCCAGGCTCTGAACGACAAGTTTACTCCATTGATTGATAAAGCTGTCAATGAAGGAATTCCTGTTATCACGATTGATACAGATGCTGTAGGAAGCATGCGTAATGCGTATATCGGAACAGATAATTATGTAGCCGGTCAGTTAGCAGGGAAAGCATTGGTTGAAGATACGGGAGGAAAAGCAATTGTCGGAATAATCTTAGGTAGCTTTGATAATTCCCATCACCGTCAACGTGTACAAGGATTTAAAGATGTTGTAGGGCAGGTTGAAGGAATTGAAATTGTTGCGATTGAAGAGTCAAACATCACAAGAGTCGATGCGGAGGAAAAAGCATACAAAATGTTAACCGAGCATGAGAACATTACAGCCTTTTATGGAACGAGCTCATACAACGGGATGGGTATTGTAGCTGCAGCCAATTCTCTTAACAGGCAGAAGGACATGTACGTGATTACCTTTGATACGATCGATGAAAATATTCAATTACTAGAAAAAGGGGATATCGATGCGATTGTTGAACAACAACCATATGAAATGGGGTCTCAAAGTATTAAGGTTATGATGGAAATCATTAATGGCTTACCGGTCCAAGATGTCTATCATACAGAATTATCAATTATTCGGAACTCAGACATACCCAACTGGAAAAGTCAAAAGGGGAGAACCCAATGATTAAAATCCGAACAAAGTTACTTATCTATTTTGCAACAATCCTATTATTAATTGTAATATTATTCTTTGTTCGTGAGCAAAGTAACCAAAAAGTGGTGGAACTCTATGACGAAAATGTTGAACATTTATTTCTTTTAAATCAAATCACTAAAAAGACGAATGAGACGTTTCAATCACTGCAAATTTACGTTTATGAACCCTTACCTGAAAACCTAGCTTTTTATCAAGAAGATAAGCAACAGATGCTCCAATTACAACAAGAGTTTAACGTGAAAGAAAAAGAAGGCATCCCTAAGAATAATTTTATAAATATGATGATTAGCTTTCTTGAACAATCAGATCAAACAGTTGAAGGTGTAAAGAAACAAGATATTCAGCAATATTCCATGTATTTACATGAAGCAGAGAAAACATCAAGCTATATTCATGAAAAAACATTTGAATTAATTAATAAAGAACTGACAAACTATCAAGAATTATCTTTACTTATTAACGAAAAGATTGTGAATACGAAAATGATGGGAACAGCCATCATACTTTCTATTATTATCCTCAGCATTTTATTTGCACTCTGGTTTTCGAATGGAATCACCAGAACGATTCGACGTCTGACCTTGGCAGCGCAAGAAATTTCAGCTGGACGTTATTTTGGGGAGGATGTTGTTGTTTCAAGAAAGGACGAGCTTTGGTTTTTAACAAAGACATTTAATGAAATGAAAATAAATATCATTGAATCGGTTAGTGAGATTGAGGAAAAAGCAAGGCTCGCTCAATTACTAAAAGAAATGGAATTAAAAAGCTTACAAAATCAGATAAATCCTCATTTCCTTTTTAATACGCTAAACACCATTTCAAAAATTTCTTATATTGAAGGAGCTGAACGGACAAGTGACTTAATTTCCTCCGTTTCTACCTTGCTTCGTTATAATATTGGTAATCTTGATCGACAAACGATGTTGAAGGATGAAGTGAAAATCGTAAAGGAGTATTTTTTCATTCAAAAAACGCGTTTCGGTGATCGAGTAGAGTTTATCCAAAATATAGACCCAGCATGCCTGTCAACACCACTTCCTTGCCTAACTCTTCAGCCAATCATTGAGAACGCCTTTATGCATGGGATTGAAGATATGGCTGAGGGAGCGAAAATTGAATTGCAGATTTATCAAGAGAATGACATGGTGTGTATTGATATAAAGGATAATGGTGTAGGAATGGATCAGCAAACGATTGATCGATTGCTGGGTTCAAGTGATGAAGCAGAGGTATTCTCATCTAGTAAAGAGTCTGGTCACTCTACTGGAATTGGTATGAGAAATGTGATTAACCGCCTCAAATTATTCAATAAAGATTGTCAAATTAACATCACTTCAACCATTGGAAAAGGTACAACGGTGAGTATTCACTTAACTAAACCGTAAATGGGGAAAGGGGGAATAGAATGATAAAAGTAATGTTAGTGGACGATGAACCAATTGAAAGAGAAGGTCTCAGGCTTATGTTAAATAGAAATCGTTCAAATTTTGAGGTCGTTGCAGAGGCTCGGAATGGAAAACAAGCAGTTGAACTTGCTTCTACTCATAAGCCGGATTTAATTTTTATGGATATAAAAATGCCAGAGTTTGATGGCCTTGAAGCAGCTAGGAGAATCCTACCTGAGCATCCGAACACAAAAGTGATCATGGTTTCGGCGTTCGATACGTTTGAATATGCCCGTGAAGCGATGAAATATGGGATTAAAGAGTATTTGTTAAAACCAAGTAAAGTTTCCGAAGTTTTAGAAGCCTTCGATCGAATGGTCGATGAAATCGAAAGTGAAAAACAGACAGTGTTTGAGAGTAAGCAAATCAATCACCGGCTTGAAAGAGTCAGTTCCTTTATTGAAATGGAATTTATTGTATCGTTAATTATGGATCATGTTCATGAGTTTGATCAGGAGGACTGGGATGAGTGGATAGACCTTGAGCATAAGAAAGGTTTTATTGCTGTCTTTTCATTTGAATCTGACAGATTGCAGCCTGCCAGAGAGGAAAAGAGCCGATGGTATCGAATACTGAAACAAGCGTTACGCGAACAAAGTCTCCAAAGTCTTATGGGTCCATTAACAGGATTTCAAGTTCCTGTTTTAGTATTACTTACTGATGAGGAAAAAACAGATGATGAAACAAGACAAAAGTTTGCACGCACAATTATTCATTATGTTCAAAAACATTTGAAACAATGCCGTCTATATGCAGGAGTCGGGATGGTCGTATCGGATGTCAAACAGTTTTCCAATTCTTATAAGGAAGCGATTTATGCGCTAGAGTTAGTTCACAGTCATCCGAGCGCAGTTTATATGACTTATAACGAACGCTTGAAGCAAAAGCGAAAAGAGTTTATTCCTTTTGAAGTTGAGAAAGAGTTAGTTGAAGCAGTTAAAAAGGGTGATATTCAAAAAGGGCTACAAATGTTTGAATCCTATTTTCAATCCATTCAGCAAGCCTCTGACTATCAGGAGAGGCTTATTCAAAAGGCGATGGAGGATTTCTTTATTGTGTTAACACGTTCCATGAAAGAGCTTGGTTTTGATGAGGAGATTCAGGTGCGTTTAGGAAAACTGGATACATCGATGCAAATTAAGGAAGCAGCCAAAGCACATCTGTTATTGATTACCGAGCGTATAGGCGAGTGGCGAGCAAACGGGATGCGTGCTTTGCTTTTAAAGGCAAAAGAATATATTGACAACAATTATCGTAAATCCATCTCCCTTGAAGAGGTTGCCGAACAGATTGGAATAAGCTCCTATTATTTAAGTAAGTTATTTAAGGATCGGTTTCAAGTTACGTTTATCGATTATTTGAAGAATACCCGCTTACAAAAAGCTAAAGAGCTATTATTAGATGGATCAATGCCATTAAAAGAAATTGCATTGACAATTGGGTATAAAGATCCTAATTATTTTAGCAGGTTTTTTAAAAAAGAAACCGGAATAAGTCCACGTGATTATCGAAATCAGTATCAACAATAGTAAAACAATTGTCATATAGAACAGGTAATTTTTGATGAAAACAAACGAATAGTATACGAATGCACACGTTATATCAAGTAGCGTGTGCATTTTTTTT
>JBEQAC010000208.1:0-6032 GCA_041640535.1 Bacillaceae bacterium | reverse complement strand
AGCGATAGAGGTAGGAAGAATGCTTGAAGAGTATAATGTTGGGCACTTTGAAGAGCCATGTCCTTATCCTGAAATTGAATGGACAGCTGAGGTGACAAAAGCATTAAAAATCCCAGTTGCTGGAGGGAAACAGGATAATTGCCTAGCACAATGGAAGCGATTGATTGGGATGAGGGCTGTTGATATTGTCCAACCGGATATTTGCTATCTAGGTGGAGTATCTCGTACCCTCCGCGTGGCAAAAATGGCTGCGGATGCCGGTTTACCGTGTACACCGCACTCAGCTAATTTGTCCATGGTCACTCTCTTTTCTTTACATGTACTAGGAGCAATTGATAATGCTGGGCCTTATGTAGAATGGAGTATTGAGGATACACCTTGGACAAAGGATCTCTTTTATCCTCATTTAGAAGTAAAGGATGGAATGGCTGAGATCCCAAAAGGATTAGGTTGGGGCGTTACGGTAAATGAAGAGTGGTTGAAAAAAGCTGAATATAGGATCTCGCAGCTTAAATAGGGGGGATAGCATGGAAAAAACAGAAGTTCATTCAGTTGAACAAGTGCCAGTAATAAAAAAAAACAAAACTCCAAAACCTCTAGACACAAATTGTATTACACAGACATTTTTATTTATTAATGTTACCAGGTATTTTGTATTTTATCATTTTTAAATATGCACCAATGTGGGGACTTGTGATTGCTTTTCAGGACTATAATCCCTTTGCAGGTATAATGGGAAGCGAATGGGTTGGATTTAAACATTTTATAGATTTGTTTACGTATGATTATTTTTACACCTTATTACGTAACACCCTGGTTATCAATTTTATGAGTTTAATTTTGTATTTTCCAATCCCCATTATATTAGCATTAATGCTTAATGAGATCCGTCATGATGTATTTAAAAGAGTAAATCAATCAATTGTGTACTTGCCTCATTTTTGTTGAAGCTATTAAACAATCAGGTCGGAAAATGCCTTTCATTCATCGGACAAATATGCAGAGTGCAGGAAAAGAAATCAAAGAGATTGTAAAAGATCAATTTGATTCTGACGATTTCTTTATTAGTTGGAAATATTCCAATGCACATTGTTATTCACACCCTGAGCCTCAATTTGAACGACTCTGGAATGCGTGGGAAAATATCGATCTAAATTCTACACAAATTTTATATACGGTAAGAAATGATGATGTATTTACCCATCGTTGGGGTGATCCTGATTATGTCAGGTCCTATGTTAAAGGAATGTTAAAATACTATGTTCACGGATTTTATTGGGGTGCAGACGGGTACACATGTGGTATGGATTTTCAGCATATTGATTATGGTCACAAGACGTGGACCTATGATTTTGAGCGACATTTGTTTCAATTTCAGCTCTGGGGACGACTTTCCTACAATCCTGAAATCGATGATGACGGATGGGAACATCTAATGCAACATACATATGGTAAAGAACATGCTGGCAAATTTCTCGATGGGTTACGTCATGCATCTAAAATCATTCCCGCAGTAAATCGTTTGTTTTGGTTTGATTATGATTTTCAATGGCATCCGGAGAGCTGTTTATCAGAGGTATCAGGATTCAAAACGATTAACGATGTGGTAATGCCTGGGGTAGGAGTTATGAGCATTGGCGAGTTTGCAAAAGCAGAGCATGAAGGCGTCCTAAATCAACAAATAGCCCAATATGGGGAAAATCCACTTGACATTCTTCATATTCTACAGCACTCCACCAGTCAAGTAGAACTGATGATTCAAGAAATAGATTCGTGTTTAGGTGAGGCTAAGGCAGGTCATCTTCATTGTACACTCTTCGACTTAAAATCCTGGGTAGAGCTGGGGCGTTACTATAAATGCAAGTTTAATGCTGCATTAGAACTAAAGCGTTATAGCTTTAATGGAGGAATAAAGCACAAAACTCTTGCAGTAGCATTATTAGAGCAGGCATGTATTCACTGGGAAAGATTAGGTTACTATTGGAGTCAGCATAATAAGCCATATTTTATGGCAAGAGTCAAAATGACCTTTGGTTATCCTTATTATTTAGAAGATGTACAAAAGGATGTAGAAAGGGTAGACAGTTTGAATTTAATTCTCATTCAAACCAATATAATGAACAGCACTAGCATTCATTCTAGTAAGGAGGAAATCTGTTGTGAAAGGTTTTTTTGGAGTAAGGATGCCAAGAAACATTCTATATGGAGCGGATTCTTTTTCAAAAATTGGAGAAGAAGCTGTAAAATATGGGAAGAAATGTTTAATAATCAGTGACTCTATTATGGACGAAATAGGAAATGTTAAGGAGTGTATTCGGTATTTAGAAGGTTATGGTATCACTTGTTCTACTTATCTAGACGTGAATACCGAGCCAACGGATCAATTTGTTGAAGAAGCTCTTAAGGTTGTAAGAAAAGAAAAATGTGATGTTATCATCGCATTAGGCGGGGGAAGTTGTATTGATACAGCAAAAGCTGTTGCTGTGTTAGCAACGAACCATGGGCATATTGGGGATTATATGAATTTAAAAACACTGGTGAAAAATCAACCATTGCCTCTGATCGCGATTCCTACTACAGCTGGAACTGGATCGGAAGCAACAGATGTAACGGTTATCACGAACACCACAAATGAGATAAAAATGATGATCAAGCAGCCAGCTTTTATGCCTGAAATCGCAATTATAGATCCAATATTCACACTTTCTACTCCTAAACATATCACTGCTGCGACTGGTCTAGATGCATTAACACATGGATTAGAGGCATATCTCTCAAAAAAAGCCCATCCATTTACAGATCAATTAGCATTATCAGCCATAAAATTAATTATGGAAAATATTTTAGAGACATATCATAATGGCTCGAATGTAGAGGCTCGCAATAACATGATTTACGCATCACTTCTGGCCGGAATTGCATTTTCTAATTCGTCTGTATGTCTTATCCATGGAATGTCAAGACCACTTGGAGCTCTTTTCCATGTTCCTCATGGAATCTCAAATGCCATGCTCCTACCAACGGTTTTGGAATATTCACATGATCATTGCATTCAAAGACTAGCAGAAATAGGGAAATTCTTATATCCTCACCTGCTAAATTTGAAGGATGAAGAAATATCTCAAAAATTAGTAGAGAATATCCTTGATTTATGCCAACAGCTAAATATTACAAACATCAAATCATGGGGAGTAAATGAAGAGATTTATAATAAAGTTCTGGGCAAAATGGCAAAAGATGCGTTATTAAGCGGCAGTCCTGCAAATAATCCGAAGGTTCCAACAGAAAGTGAAATCATCTCTCTTTATCGAAAGGCATTCACTTTTGAGTATGAGAAAAAAGAAGTAATATAATCATTTTAAAAAATAAAAGAACAGAGGTTATTCCATGACACAAATTAATGAAATGATATTAAAAAATTTTATCAATGGCATTTGGGTTGATTCAAGTTCTACTAAATTTGAAAGCGTTGTAAATCCTGCCACAGGCGAAGAAATTGCAAAGGTTCCTCTTTCTACTAAGGAAGATGTGAATATAGCAGTTAATATAGCAAAAAAAGCGTTTAAAGAATGGAGCAAAACTCCCGTACCAAAGAGAGCACGAATTTTATTTAAATATCATCATTTGCTAATTGATCATTATGATGAATTAGCTAGTTTGATAACGTTAGAGAATGGGAAATGCTATGAAGATGCCTATGGGGAAGTACAACGAGGAATCGAATGTGTTGAATTTGCAGCTGGTGCACCAACCTTGATGATGGGAGAGGTTTTACCAGAAATCGCAACAAATATAGATTCAGGAATGTATAGATACCCTGTAGGAGTGGTAGGAGGAATCACACCATTTAATTTTCCAATGATGGTTCCTTGCTGGATGTATCCCTTAGCAGTTGTTTGTGGTAATACATTTATTCTTAAACCATCGGAACGCACTCCATTGCTGGCACAACGTCTAGTTCAGCTATTTATGGAGGCTGGATTACCAAATGGTGTGTTAAACCTTGTTCATGGTGCCCATGATGTAGTGAATGGATTAATAGAACATAAAGATGTTAATGCAATTTCTTTTGTCGGATCGCAACCCGTAGCTGAATATGTATATAAAAATGCAGCGAATCATGGCAAGCGAGTCCAAGCATTAGCTGGTGCTAAAAACCATTCTATCGTTTTAGGAGATTGTGAATTGGATAAAACAGTAGAGGGGATTACGGGTGGTGCGTTTGGAAGTGCAGGGCAGCGCTGTATGGCAACATCTGTCGTGGTGGTAACGGAGGACATTGCAGATGAATTAATTCAGCGATTAGTTCAATCAGCCGACCGGTTAATCATTGGAAATGGTTCAAATAAAGATGTTAATCTAGGACCGGTTATTCGTGAATCCAATCTTAATAATGTCTATCAGGCGATTGAAGTAGGAGTGAAGGAAGGCGCCGTTTTAGTAAGAGATGGCCGTTTGGATGCTGAACGATTTGATACTGGATTCTTTCTTGGCCCGACTATTTTAGATCGTGTAACAACAGATATGAGTGTTTGGAAAAATGAGCTCTTTGCCCCAGTACTTTCTATAGTGAGAGTAAAAGACCTAACGGAAGCGATTCAAATTTCCAACCAATCTGAATTTGGTAATGGCGCAGTATTGTATACTTCTAGTGGAAAAGCAGTACAGCAATTTCGTGAAGAGATAGAGGCAGGCATGCTTGGTGTAAATGTAAATGTACCAGCACCAATGGCATTTTTCCCATTCTCAGGATGGAAGAAATCATTTTATGGCGACCTACATGCAAATGGGAAAGATGGAGTAGAATTTTATACGAAAAGAAAGATGCTTACTTCACGCTGGTTTTAATAATATTTCCCTTTTTTAGGAAATATTAGCTAAATTATTATATACATCTTATAAAAAAATGGATATAATAAATGTATCTTAACAAAAAAGGAGTATGTTTTATGGAAGGTGTAGTTCTTAACTAACGTAATAAAATACGTGCGAATCTAAAAAATGCATTGTACGAAATGCTTATTTCGTTATGGATTTTTTGGATCGGAAATGTTAAGAACACAAAATATGCGCCTACTCCTAATGATAGCAATGAAGGACTGTATTCAGTTTGCTAACGGTAATAATATGATGATTTTACCGTTCACTTCATAAATACTACCATTATCCGCAGGAAGCACCATGTGTGTCTTCTGCGGTTTTTTATTTTCTATAAATAATATAGAGTAATGAACAGTTCTGTGTTCTTTATTTCCTCGCACGAAAGCTTGGTCATTAAGCCATTAGGAGGAAATAGAAAAATGAATGAACAAACAGTAGAAACCTTGCAATTTCATGATGTAAAATAAGAGGTTGCTTCATATGCAATTTCTGAGTTAGGAAAACAAGCAATTTTATCTTTGTCACCATCTCATAATAAAAAACAAATCGAGACCTGGATGCAAGAGGTTACCGAGGCGAAAAATGTATTGAAGGTAAGTTCAAGTGTTCCGATTCATGGATTAAAAGGGATCCAAATTTTGTTGAAGAGCTTGAATAAAGGGATTGCGTTGCGGCCTGAGCCACTCATGAATCTCCATGAATTGTTAATTTGTATGGAGAGGCTAAAGAGGTTTATGAAAGATAAGGAATATATTGCTCCTCTTATTTCAACCTATGTGTATTCCTTCTCGGACTTAAAAGAGGTAGCTGATGAAATCATTAGATGTATTAGAAATGGAAAAGTAGATGATTATGCAAGTAAGGAATTATTGAGAATACGCAAGCAGTTGTTCATTATCGAAGAGAGAATGAAAAGTCGAATTGAACAGATCGTTAAATCAACAAAATACAGTAAATATCTACAAGATAATATTATTAGTGTTAGAAATGGTCGGTATGTAATTGCAGTAAAACGCGAATATCAAAAAAACGTAAAAGGGCAAATTCTAGATACTTCTGCATCAGGTTCTACCGTTTACATTGAACCTGAGGAAATTGGGTTATTCCAAGATGAAATCGAAAGTTTAAGGTTCCAAGAAGAAGTAGAGGAA
>JBEQAC010000207.1:0-6042 GCA_041640535.1 Bacillaceae bacterium | reverse complement strand
TTCACAATTTCAGACATTAGCAAAATGATATCTTTCTCAGTTTCAGAGACAACCACACCACGTTTTGCTGCATCCTTTGCAACCGTTAATATTGTCCCTTCTACTGGCTTCATAACGGCCTTATAGGCAGTTTGAACTCCTGCTTCAAAAGCCAGTGCAAAATCACGAGCATCGATCGTTTCTTTTTGCTCTATTGCTTTTGAAAACCCCCTAAATAATTGAGACAAAATAACACCAGAGTTTCCTCTAGCACCCATTAATAGTCCTTTTGCTAACGCCGTCCCTACTTTGCCTATACTTATAGAAACGTTATTTTTCACTTCTTTTGCACCAGATGTCATAGATAAATTCATATTTGTACCAGTATCTCCATCTGGAACCGGGAAAACGTTTAAAGCATCGACCATTTTTGCATTATTTGATAAATGGGCAGCCCCCTTAATTATCATTTCTGCAAAACGTTTTCCATCTAAACTTGTAATTGACACAGACTTTTTCCTCCTCTTTACGGGTTCGTCACTCGAACACCTTGAACAAATATATTAACCGAATCTACAGCTAGTCCGACAGTCTGATCTAGTGTATATTTCACCTTTGTCTGAACATTGTGGGCAACTTCTGAAATCTTTGTACCATAGCTTACAATAATATACATGTCAATATGTACTTCATCTTTTTCATTATCCTGACGAACTATGATACCACGAGTAAAATTCTCTTTTCTTAAAATTTCAGTGATTCCATCTTTAATTTGATTTTTCGAAGCCATTCCAATAATCCCGTAACACTCGATTGCAGCTCCTCCTGCAACTGTTGCGATCACTTCATTCGATATATCAATTTGTCCGTATTTTGTTTTTAATTCGATGGACATATAAGTTCCCCCTCCTAAAATTGTTCATCTTGGCTAAGGCCATTTTACTATACTAAGACATTTTTTTAAAGTAGTAGCTGTTACAATGGAAAGAATGTATAAAAAACCATTAATTTTATTATACAGCAATTTTAAAAATATATGTTTAAGAAGTCTCGTTACTATTCAATTGTATTCCTATTGCATTATCGATTTATGTATGATAAATTAGATAAGTGATTTTCATAAACCTATGAATAACGTTGAATAGTTAGCTTTGGTCAGTAAGGAGGGAAACAAATGGCACGCAAATGTGTAATTACAGGTAAGAAAACTCGTTCAGGAAATGCTCGTTCACACGCTATGAATGCAAACAAACGTACTTGGGGAGCTAATCTTCAAAAAGTTCGTATTTTAGTAGATGGTAAACCTAAACGTGTATATGTATCAGCTAGAGCTCTTAAATCTGGTAAAGTTGAGCGCGTTTAATTAATAAACGAAAAAGAAGTCGCAATTGCGACTTTTCTTTATTTTACAAGTAATATTGTGAAATTTATTTGGCATTTCATCACATTAGATGGCCAAAAAAGAAAGCACCAGTGGATTGGTGCTTTTTTTATTAACCTTTTTTAAAAGATCCTAACATTGCGCGGACAAGCCCACCCAAAAACCTTGGTAATTTAATCGTATAAAATTTCATAATTTCCCTCCTCAACACAATTTCCACGATCTTTTTTCTAAGGAAATCACCTTAATCTTTATAAGTATATTCAAGATTGAAAAAAGAGTACCATGACAATAATGATGCCTTTTTATATTTTAAAGCTTCTTACACCATTAATATGCCATCATGGAATGAAAAAGTACCGAATTTATATATAAGTTCCTTATTATAAATAGTGTTCAAGAGGAAAAATTATGACTCAATATTGATAAAAAAAGAGCCCATCGGCTCTTTTTTACATCCCTCTAATTTTTGAAATCGCTTGTTTTCTATCTTGACAATTATATATAGCTGAACCTGCAACTAATACTGTCGCTCCCGCTTCGATACAAAGCCTTGCTGTTTCTTCATTTACTCCCCCGTCAACTTCAATTTCAATATGACGGCCTAAAGCCTCTATCATTGAAGAGACTTCTCGAATTTTCGGTAATACAGAATGGATAAATGTTTGTCCACCAAAACCCGGATTCACCGTCATAAATAAAATCATATCCACTTCTTCAATAACATGTTTAATTGAGTCAATAGGAGTTGCGGGATTTAAAACGACACCTGCTTTTACTCCATAAGACTTAATAAGTGAAAGCGTTCTGTGTAAATGTCTACAAGCTTCCACATGAACAGTGATAAAATCTGCTCCTGCATTGGCAAAATCTTCAATGTATTGATCAGGTTCTTCAATCATTAAGTGTACATCAAGAGGTAAAGTTGTAATTGGACGAATAGAACTAACGACAAGTGGACCAATTGTAATATTTGGAACAAAATGGCCATCCATTACATCTACATGGATTAAATCAGCACCTCCTGACTCTACATCTTTAATTTCCTCACCCAATTTTGAAAAATTTGCTGATAGTATAGATGGTGCAATTTTCACCATTTTGATTAATACCTCGGCTTTCTATCTTTAATTTCTTCAATAAATTGAACGTAATGTTCATATCTGTATGTTTGAATATCGCCTTCTTCAACTGCACTCTTTACTGCACACTTTGGCTCAGAGGTATGAGTACAGCCACGAAATTTACACTGACTACTAGACTCTTGTATTTCTGGAAAACAATAATTTAAATCCTCTACTTCTATTTCTAAAAACTCCAGAGAGCTGAATCCGGGTGTATCAGCCACTAAGCCTGAACCTACTTCAATTAATTCAACATGTCTTGTCGTGTGTTTTCCTCTACCTAAATGGGAGGAAATATTGTCAGTTTTTAAACCTAAATCTGGACGTAGCACATTTAATAGGGATGACTTCCCAACACCCGATTGACCTGCAAACACTGATATGCTGTTTTCAAGTAGTGGCATTAATACTTGAAAACCATCTAAATCTATGGTTGAAGTAAGAATCACCTTATAGCCGATATCTTCATAATTCTTTGCATACGTTTCAATTTTCTCTTTATCTTCTTCGGGTACAAGGTCTATCTTACTAATACAAATAATCGGTTCAATATTATTTGCTTCGATTAATACAAGAAAACGGTCTAATAATAAAGAACTAAAATCTGGCTCAACAGCTGAGAATACGAGTATGGCTTGATCAACATTTGCAATTGGTGGCCTGACAAGTTCATTTTTTCTTGGCAGGACCTCCAATATATAACCATCTTTTTCATTTTCTGCTTGATAGACGACATGATCTCCAACAAGTGGTGTAACCTTGTTCTTACGAAAAACCCCTCGACCACGGCATTGTATTACCTCATGATTATGATTTAACACATAATAAAAACCACTCAAAGCTTTAATGATTTTGCCATCTGGCATAATTTCACTCCTTGCATCTCACGATCATTCAGGATATGGTATCTCCTTATTTTCTATAGGGAAGCCATCTACAATTAATAAGTACTTAGCATTAACACCATAAGGTACTAAGAATGTTATAGGAATTACAGTTGGTTCAGTAATTGTAAAAGATTCATAAACATCAGTAATCTTATGATTTGCATCCTCAATTAATAATTGAACTTGTTGTTCCTTTCCTTCCTCAGAAGGATCATACGGAATATTGATCTCTACTTTAACAGGCTTGGGCTCTCTTGGTTGCTTTCCTAACGAAAATACGACTTTTATTGTATCTTTCTTTTCTAACAAAGCACCTCTCTCAGGAGATTGTGAAATCACTAGTCCAACGGGAACTTCATCTGAATATTGTTCATCTCGATTAAGGTTAAGTTCATTTTCCAATGTATATTCTTTTACTAATTCTTCTGTCCAACCAACAAGATTCCTTAAAGTGATTTTGGGAGGTCCTTCACTTACTTGAAATGTAATTTCAGTTTCACTTGGGACAACTAAATCACCTTCTTTGATCGATTGAGAGATGATTGTTCCTGGTTCACTATCATCATTGATTGATTCAGTAAGAATTGAGTCATATCCTTGTCGATACAGTCTTTCTTTTACATCATCTATATTTAAGCCAACATAGTGACCAAATTCTACCTTCTTCTTACCGGTACTCTCATAAATAGTAATATCAGAGCCCTCTCTTACAATTGAATTAGCTTTAGGATCTGTACGTATGACATAACCCTCTGGTATTTCCTCGTGCTCTTGCTTTATTGGTTCTTGCACGTTCAAACCTAAATGCACCAATTGCCTTAATGCATCATCATATTCCATATTCGACACATCTGGAATTGTTACTTCTTTAGGTAAAAGAAGAGATGGAACTATTGTGACTGCTGCAATACCAGCAGCAATAATCAAGAAAAAAATCGTAATTAAGGTGAAAACCAATTTATTATTTTTCTTAGGTGACTTATTTCCTTGATTTTTAGAATCTCCATCCACCGATTTTTGTTGAGGTCGAACTAAAGTTTCATTACCAAGTGCTGATTTTTCGTTCCTAATAATCGGAATTGCCTTTGTAATTTCATCATCTTCCGGTATGGTAAATCTGGCTTCATTACTTCGATCAGGGTGAAGGGCTGTTTTAATATCTTCCTCCATTGCTTCTACTGACTCATAACGGTGAAGGGTATCCTTAGCGGTTGCTTTAAGTATAATATTTTCAACACTTTGAGGAATTGACGGATTCCACCTTTTAGGTGAAGGGGTTTCCGTTTGTAAATGTTTCAAAGCAATAGAAACTGCTGATTCACCATCAAATGGTACTCTACCAGTTAATAGTTCAAATAGAACAATCCCAAGTGAGTAAATATCAGATTTATTTGTTGACATACCTCCTCTAGCTTGTTCTGGAGATAAATAATGGACAGAACCTAGTACAGAATTGGTTTGTGTTATTGTAGTTGAACTTAAAGCGACAGCAATACCAAAATCGGTCACCTTCACAGTACCATCTAAATCAATTAATATATTATGAGGTTTAATGTCTCTATGTACGATATGATTTTGATGAGCATGAGAAATTGCAGATGTTAACTGACTTATAATATCCAATGCTTCTTTAGGATCAAGTGGGGCATGCTTTTGTATATATTGCTTTAATGTTTTACCAGGTACATATTCCATTACAATATAGTAAATATCATCTTCTTCTCCTACATCATAAATACTTACAATGTTCGGATGTGCTAAACTAGTTGCAGAATGCGCTTCACGTCTAAATCGTTTAATCAACTCTTCATCATTTGAAAAATCTAACCGGAGTATTTTTATGGCTACATCCCGTTCAAGAATGACATCTCTTGCCAAGTATACATTAGCCATTCCACCGCCACCAATGACCTCCAGGATCTTGTATCGGCCACTAAGTCGTCTTCCGATAAGCATCCTCATCACCCGCCTTTACTCGTAGGCGAATAATGAACAATGACAAGAGTTATATTATCTTCCCCGCCGTTATCATTGGCCATTTGAACTAGAATCTTCGCTTTCTTATCTAATTCTTCTTCCTTATGTAAGACATTATTCATCTCTATTTCTAGTACTTTATTTGTTAGACCATCTGAACATAGTAATAAATAATCATCCTCTTCCAAAATAAGAGTTCTTATATCAATATTCACATGTTTTTCAGTACCAACAGCACGAAGAATCCAATTTTTACGAGGATGATGTTCAGCATCTTCTTTTGTGATTTGCCCAGATTTAACTAATTCATTAACTAAAGTATGGTCCTCGGTAATTTGTTTAAAACCATCGGAGTTTAATACGTAAGCACGACTATCTCCAATATGGGCAATTGTCGTAAAAGTGTTTGTACATATTGCAGCAACAATGGTGGTACCCATCCCCTGACAATCAATATGCTCTTGTGAATGATTAAACAGATTGATATTTATTTGATTAATATGATGCGTAAGCCAGTTTTCGGCATGCTCTGGTGTATTTATATCACATGCTTTTTCCCAAAACTCTCGAAGTTGAGAGGTTGCCATCGAACTTGCTACATCTCCAGCTCGATGACCTCCCATCCCATCAGCGACAACAGCCAATGTTTGACCGTCCTTATTTGTAAAAACACCACAACTATCTTCATTATGCT
>JBEQAC010000206.1:0-6063 GCA_041640535.1 Bacillaceae bacterium | reverse complement strand
GAAGTGGAGCAAACGGATTTTCAGTTTTGAATTGTACAGTATAGTCATCAACAACAACTACTTCAGTAATCATGTTAAGAACTACTGCGCGTGGTGATGCAAATTCAGGATCAAGAATACGATCGATCGACATTTTTACTGCTTCAGCATTGAAGTCAGATCCATCGTGGAATTTTACGCCTTCGCGTAATTTGAATTCCCAAGTAGTATCATCTACTAAGTTGAATTCTGTTGCTAATGATGGAACAACAGAACCATCTGGCGCATACTCAGTTAAGCGGTCAAAAATTTGAGAAGTTGCATTCGTAGTTGCAGTATCATTCATCCCGTGTGGGTCAAGAGTTGGTGCATCTGCCCCAATTACAAAAACGAAGTTCCCGCCTTCTGTTCCTTCATCAGTAGTACCAGTATCTGTACCAGTATCTGTACCGGTATCAGTGTCAGTAGTAGTATCTTTATCGTTACCACCACAAGCAGCTAAAGCTAAGACTAGTGCCAAAACAAGCATTAGAAAAAGATTCTTTTTAGCTTTCATTAAGTGTTGCCCCCTTTTATAGTATTTAGAATATTGTGCCTATGAATTTATCATAGCCGTATTAATAATAATCTAAATATAATAAAGTCACAAGTTTTTTGTAAAAAAAAATTAACAAAATAAAATTTTCAAACAACTCCTAATTGTGTACGAATTATGGCTTCACCGCATTTACGCTTTAAATTATTAAAATAAAAAAGGATAAAACTGTTATTATTTTAATATAAATATAGGAAACTATAAAATACCAGTTATGAATCTATTGTATTTTCTATTCAATCTAGCTATTATAGAATCTGACTGTGTAAAATCTTTGTGACAAAAATGTAACAAATGTGAAAAAGAAAGGATGAGAAAAAGAATGGCTCAACCGCAACTACAAACTTCGACAGTGATTCCGGTTAAACAACAAAGTACAACTGCCGCTCGTTGGTCAGCTTTTTATAAAAAACTAGCTAAGAATAAAGCCGCGATGGCGGGAGCAATCATCGTATTTATCTTTATCATTTTAGCAATCCTAGCTCCTTATATTGCACCATATGACCCAATTCATATTGAAATGAGTAAAAAATTACAGACTCCATCAGCCGAACATTGGTTAGGAACAGATGATAAAGGACGTGATATACTAAGCCGTCTTTTATTTGGATCTAGAATCTCTTTAACTGTTGGTATTTTATCAACGATATTAGGAGCATTTGTTGGAATTATTTTGGGAGTAGTTTCTGGTTATTATGGTAGATGGGTAGATTCTCTAATTATGAGAATATGTGATGTACTACTAGCATTCCCTGGAATCTTGTTGGCATTAGCCATTGTAAGTGTATTAGGTGCTAGTACAACAAATGTTATAATTGCTGTTGCATTTTTTGCGGTTCCAACGTTCGCTCGTATCGTACGTGGTTCAACATTAAGTGTAAAAAAATTAGAATATATTGATGCAATCAAAGCAATGGGTGCGAATGATATGAGAATTATTTTCAAACATATTCTTCCTAACATTGTTTCTCCTATAATTGTTCAAGCAACTTTATATATTGCATCTGCCATTATTACTGCAAGTGCATTATCATTCCTAGGAATGGGAACACAGCCACCTACACCAGAATGGGGGACTATGCTAAGTCAAGGGCGTTCATATATTGCTCAAGCTCCACATCTTACATTATTCCCTGGTCTTGTCATTTTACTAGTTGTTATTGGATTTAATCTTTTTGGTGACGGATTGCGTGACGCATTAGATCCGAAATCGAAAAAATAAAAAGTGGGGAAGGTGAGCTAAATGTTTATATATATCATTCGAAGATTACTACAAACAATCCCTGTTATGATCGGGGTAACTTTAGCAGTGTTTTTAATGATGCATTTAATTCCTGGAGATCCAGCGCAAATTATGGCAGGGGAAAATGCAAATGAAGCACAGGTTGAACAAATGCGTGAAAATTTAGGATTGAATGATCCACTTCATGAACAGTATTTTCGCTATGTTGTAAATGCGGTTCAGGGAGATTTAGGAACCTCTGTCCGTACAAAGCGTTCTGTTACAGATGAAATCTTTAATACTCGTTTTTGGATTACGGTTCAATTAGCACTTGTCGGTACGGCTTTAGCGGTTGTATTAGGCTTAATTGCAGGGATTATCTCAGCTACAAAGAAATATTCATTTGCTGATGTATCCATTATGATTATCGCTTTATTTGGTTTATCAATGCCTAACTTCTGGTTAGGAATTATGTTGATTTATGGATTCTCTGTAAATCTAGGCTGGTTACCAGTAGCAGGTTGGGGAACATGGAAGCATATGATTTTACCAGCAATAACTCTAGGAACTGGAGGAGCTGCGATTATTGCACGTATGACTCGTTCAAGTATGCTAGAAGTCATTAATCAAGATTATATTCGTACTGCCTATGCAAAAGGTGTTAGTGATAAATTAGTGATTTACAAACATGCATTACGTAATGCATTGATTCCAGTTGTGACTGTTGTTGGTTTACAATTCGGTGGTTTATTAGGTGGAGCAGTTATTACAGAAACAGTATTTGCTGTTAATGGATTAGGTCGTCTAATTATCGATTCAATTCGTGCCCACGATTTCCCAATGGTACAAGGAACCATTCTTGTCTGTGCGGTATTATTCGTATTTGTTAACTTCCTTGTAGACATTACGTACCGTTTAATTAACAAACGTATTGACTTGAACTAAGGACGGTGAAATATTATGACTACTAAAAATAACGAGAAAATATTAGAAGTAAAAAACTTACGTACTTCATTTTTCACTGATGAAGGTGAAGTAAAGGCGGTTGATGGTGTAGATTTTTCAATTGAAAAAGGGAAAACCATCGGAATCGTTGGTGAGTCTGGTTCAGGTAAAAGTATTACATCTTTATCAATCCTTCGCTTATTACAGGAGCCTGTAGGAAAAGTAGTTGGAGGAGAAATTTTATTTAAAGGTGAAAATCTTTTAAAGAAATCTAAAAAAGAAATGATGAGCATCCGAGGGAATAATATTTCAATGATTTTCCAAGAGCCGATGACCTCATTGAACCCTACTTTAACCTGTGGTGAACAAATTGCTGAATCAATTCGTATTCACCAAAAATTAAACCGTAAAGAAGCTTGGGTTAAAGCCGTTGACATGTTACGTCTTGTGGGTATTCCATCACCTGAAAAGCGTGCAAAGCAATACCCATTTGAATTATCAGGTGGTATGCGTCAGCGTGTCATGATCGCGATTGCGCTAGCATGTAATCCTGAGTTATTGATTGCGGATGAGCCAACAACTGCATTAGACGTGACAATCCAAGCCCAAATTCTAGATTTAATGAAAAAACTTCAAGAAGAGCTTGGAACATCATTAATGATGATTACCCACGATCTTGGTGTAGTTGCAGAGATGTGTGATAAAGTTGCCGTTATGTATTGTGGAAAAGTTGTTGAATATGCAGATGTGAAGACGATTTTTACGAATCCAAAACATCCTTACACTGTTGGTCTATTAAATTCTGTTCCGCGACACGATCAAGACTATGAAGGTGATTTATCAGTTATTCATGGATCTGTTCCAAGTCCATTTAACTTACCGGCAGGCTGTCGTTTTGCACCAAGATGCCCACATGCAAAGCCTATCTGTCACTCGCAATTACCTGAATTAGAAATGACTCCTGATGGAGATCAAGTTCGTTGTTGGATTCACACGGATAAATGGGAAAAAGAGGAGGTTGCATCTAGCCATGAGTAATAAGCCTTTGTTAGAAGTCAAAAACCTTAAGCAATACTTCCCAATTAAAGGTGGGGTCTTAGGAAGAACAGTGAACCATGTTAAAGCAGTAGATGATGTAAGTTTTACTGTATATGAAGGTGAAACTGTAAGTATTGTTGGGGAGTCAGGTTGTGGAAAGTCGACAACGGGTCGTGCGATTCTCCGTCTTGATGATCCTTTTTCAGGAGAGATTAATTTTGAAGGTGAAGATTTACTTTCGCTAAGTAAATCAAAAATGAGAAAAAAGCGTAAGGATTTACAAATTATTTTCCAAGATCCATACGCTTCATTAAATCCACGTCAAACAGTTAGCCAAATTTTAGAGGAAGCACTTGAGATTCAAAACGTTGTTCCTAGAAATGAGAGACGTCAAAAAATCACTGAACTTCTAGAAACTGTTGGAATTGGTGCGCATCAAATTGATCGTCATCCACATGAATTTAGTGGTGGTCAACGTCAGCGTGTTGGTATTGCGCGTGCATTATCGGTGAATCCAAAGCTAATCATTTGCGATGAAGCTGTATCAGCACTTGATGTATCGATTCAGGCACAAGTATTAAACTTGTTGAAGGATCTGCAACGTAAATTTGGTTTAACTTATTTATTTATTTCTCATGATTTAGGTGTTGTTCGTCATATATCAGATCGAATTATTGTTATGTATCTAGGGAAAATTGTTGAGATTGGTGACAAAAAGTCACTTTTTGAAAATCCTCAACATCCTTATACAAGAGCATTGTTATCTGCTATACCAAGCACGAATATCGAAGAAAAGAAAGAACGTATTATCTTAAAAGGAGATGTACCTTCTCCGATTGATCCACCAGCAGGCTGCCGTTTCCATACACGTTGTCCTTTCGCAGTGGAACGCTGTGCGAGCGAAGAACCCAAATTACACACAGTACCAGGTAAGGTTCATCAAGTCGCTTGTCACTTAGTTGAAAACGGTCCGGTTGATTTTTCTCAAATTCCATCTAATTATTAATCGTAAGTGAACCACTTCCATTTTTTAGGGAGTGGTTTTTTGCCGCATAATTTAACATACTTTACCACATTTAAATAGAGTTTTTTTAACCGTTTTGAAAAATACTAAGAAAGTGAACTTTTAGGCAGGGAGGGATATGCGTGGAAAAGGATAACCAAAATAATACCAAGGATTTAGCGGGTAGATACTATGAAGTTGAAGACTATAAAAGGGAAGATCAATTATCATCTGGGTTAGCTACAACTCACGAGCAGGTTAGTGATTCATATATGGAAGGTGAAATACAGCCTGTGATTGAGGATGTAAATGGGAAAGATGTGGAGATACCAAGAACAGGTTATGAGGGCAATAAGTAACATTAATGGTGTAGGGGAAAATGCCCCACACCTTTTTCTTCGAATCCCCTTAAAAGGTAGGTCTAGCAATGGCAGATAAGCAAAAGAAAAATGGAAATATGAAATGGTGGCAACTTTCTTTATTTGGGGTAGGGTGTACGATTGGAACAGGTTTCTTTTTAGGTTCGAGTATAGCTATTACAAAAAGCGGTCCAGCTGTTCTTATTTTATTTATTTTAGCTGCCATTGGAACATATTTTGTTTTTGATGCGTTAGCAAAAATGACAGCAGCAGATCCTCAAAAAGGTGCTTTCCGTACATATGCAAAGCAGGCATTTGGTCATTGGGCAGGGTTTAGCATTGGCTGGGTGTATTGGAGCTCAGAAATGCTGATTATGGGAAGCCAATTAACAGCATTGTCAATTTTCACAAAGTTTTGGTTTCCAGGAGTCCCTTTATGGATCTTTGCTTCTGGTTACGCCATTCTTGGAATAATCGTATTATTAGTAGGTGTGAAATGGCTTAACCGAATTGAAAATTTTTTAGCCGTTATAAAAATAGCAGCAATTTTAATGTTTATTATCATTGCAAGTGCAGCCCTTTTTGGGTTATTTGATGGTACGAGAGAAGTGAGTGTACCAACTTCCGTGGGTGAGATTTTTCCTACGCATCCTATTACTCTTTGGTCAGCGCTGATCTTTGCGTTCTATGCTTTTGGTGGGATTGAAATTATGGGGTTAATGGCGACCCAGCTTAAAAGCCCGAAAGAAGCACCTAAAGCTGGTAAAATTATGATTTTGTTATTAACGGTAATTTATGTAATCTCAATTGGGCTTGCTGTGATCATGGTTTCGTGGAATACATTTAATACAGAGAAAAGTCCTTTTGTCTCGGCTCTTAGAAATTATGATTTACCGTTTATTCCACACTTATTTAATGGGGC
>JBEQAC010000205.1:0-6115 GCA_041640535.1 Bacillaceae bacterium | reverse complement strand
TTTTTCTCATTTGTAAAATATCTTTCCAAAATATGTGCCATCATGTCTGTAATCCCACAAGCAGTTTGGTAAGCAGGCAATGTGTATGTAAGTACCGGATTTAAGATTGCAAACTTTGGTCTCATTGTAGGATGACCGGTTGCTCTTTTATACAATCCGTCTTCATTGGTAATAACCGTTCCTTCACTACTTTCACTTCCTGCAGCTGGAATTGTTAGAACGACTCCTAGCGGTAAACAATCTGTAACAGAACTTTTTCCTGTGAAGAAATCCCAAACATCTCCATCATACTTTACTCCAGCAGCAATCGCCTTCGCAGAGTCAATGACACTTCCACCACCAACAGCTAGTATGAAGTCAATGTTCTTTTCTTTACAAATTGAAATACCTTCTCGAACAAGACTTACTCTTGGATTTGGCTGTACTCCACCAAGTTCAAAAATTTCAATCCCTTGTTCAGTTAAAGAGTTTACTACTTTATCATATAATCCGCTGCTTTTAATACTTCCTCCACCATAATGTAAAAGAAGCTTTTTGCCAAAAAGAGCGGACTCTTGTCCTACTAATTGCTCCTTATCTTTACCAAAAATAATCTTCGTGCTATTTTGAAAAATAAAATCTTGCATCATTTATACCTCCTTTTATACAAAAATAGTAATCCTTTAATCTGATAAAAGCAAGAACTAATTGGAAGCGATATCATGTTGTAAATAGAAGAAAGACCACCTAAATGTGATCTTTCATTCGAATTAGTTTCTAATAATAATGTAAATCATATAGAGTATGTATGCAAGAGCCAGTAACAGTCCCTCTATTTTCCCAATTCTATAATTCGTTCTTGAAAAAATGAGGAGAACAAAAGTAAGGATAATCATTAGCACCACATCGATAAATAGCTTTGGATCGACAGCTAATGGTGAGATGACGGAGGCTGCTCCTAAGACGAACAGAATATTAAAAATATTACTTCCAACAATGTTTCCAAGAGCGATTTCACTTTCTTTTTTGATTGCAGCTGTTATGGATGTGATTAATTCAGGTAAGGAAGTACCCACAGCTACAATCGTTAACCCCACTAAGGTTTCACTCATCCCAAAAGAAAGGGCTATGTTCGTGGCACTATCTACTACGAAATCTCCACCGAAGATAATGGCGAGGAGACCACCTATTGTAAAAATGATATTTCTCCCCCAATTTTTAGGTTCATTATTAATGTTTTTTTGTTGTCCCTTATTACGATCGTTTCTAGCAACTTCAAAGATATAATATAAAAATATGGCGAAGAATAGTAAGAAAATAAGACCATCACTACGTGTAATGAAATTTCCATTTAATGCTTGCAGACTTATATCACTTATTAAGACAAGTAAGGCTGTGCTCGCTAGTAAGGTAAATGGAATTTCCTTTCTAATCGTCTCATTTTCCACTTTTAAAGGATTAATAAGAGCAGTCAAACCAACGACAAACGTAATATTGAATATATTACTACCAACAACATTCCCTATAGCAACACCAGCATTTCCCTCTAATGCTGCAACAATACTGACTGTTGCTTCAGGTGAACTAGTTCCAAAAGCAACAATGGTTAATCCAATTAATAAAGGAGAAACCTGAAGGGATCGAGCGATTTTAGAGGAGCCCTCTACAAAGAAATCTGCCCCTTTAATAAGTAAAGCAAAGCCAATGATTAAAATAACATAACTCACAGTAAACTACCTCTTCCATTTGACTATTACTAAGGTCTAGTTTTAACTAAAGCGGTTCCTATGTTTAAGAACCGCTTTTTCAATTTCTTATTCTTATTTTTTAGCTAATACCTCCCGATTATCAAATGTCGGAGGTTGCTCCATCCAGCCGTTTTCAATCATAATGTTCACTCCATCTTCAGCATATTTAACGATCTCAGCAATAAGGAGTGCGTACTGTGTTGCTAAATCTCTTCGTTGAGATAATGAAAAAGCTGCTCCGTAATACCCTGATGCTGTTGAAATCAATGTTATAACATGAAATAACATCAACTTGTCCGAAAATGGAGGAATGGTTGAGTTTGAAACCTCAGAATCATATTTTCTCGGGCCCTCTAAATTACTTTCCGCCAGTAGTGAGCCTAAAATGGCAAAGTGTTTATCACATAGTTCTTCTCCTCTATGAAGATACTCACTTATTTCCTTCGACTTAGTAACCTGTCTGAATCCAATCTCTAATACAATTTTGATTGCATTTTTATTCATGTTAAAGAAAATGCCGCTTGCTTCAATTGCGTTTAATGGTCTACGATCTCCAAACCATCCAGTTAGAAAACTTTGCTTTTGAACAAATTCAACTTTATCCGGAATGTTGATATTTGGAGGCCTAGTTATAATCCCTTTATGTACAATGAGATCTAAAACTCTCTTGTAGAGTTCCATTGCTTCCGTATTACACTTTATAAAATAAGTGATTTGATCGGATCTTATAGAAGTACTAACAGCTCCAGCATATCCGACTAAACCATGAATAGACATAATATGCATATAGACCAACATAAAGGTATCAGAAAACAATGGAGGAGCATCAAGATTTACATCGTCTTTAGAAAACCCTTTTGGAATTGGATACTTTTCTTTGTTTAGGAATCCTTTGATACTCTCAATGTGAGATTCTGCTATTTCTAATGCGAAATTTAGAATCGAACGAATGTCTTGATCTTTTACATGTTTCAAGTAATAACTTAATACGCAAATCGACATTGTATCATTGACATACTGAGACCAGAGGTTTGCGATTTCAGCCGAGGTTAACCGAACGTTATGGCTAATATCTTTCAAAAGAATACCTCCTCTAATAATGTTTTTTATTCCTAAATCTTCAGTTAGTATCAATTAATTTTAAAAAACCTATACTTCAGAACAAGAAAAAAATGAAAACTGATTCAATAGAACTAGTTGACTATCAAAAAAGAGTATCGGATCTTTTAATAAAAGAAGTTATAATTTTTTTATCAAATGGATGTCATAAGGCACTTTTTAACCAGAACTATCATATTTATTTTAGCTTTAAAACCATCAACTCATCATCAAAATAATACTCTCCGATTTTTAAAGCTTTTTTATCTATCCCATAAGTTTGAAAACCTAATGATTGATATAGTTTTTTCGCAGGTTCGTTATGAAAAGTGACAGATAGATATATTTGTTCGATCCAATCAAACTCTCTCGCTTTATTAATGGCTTCTAGCATTAATTTTTTTCCTATACCAGATTTTTGTTTTTCAGGAATAACATACATGGCGAAAATATTAGCTCGATGCTTTAACTTGTGCCTTGTTTCTAATACAAGCGTAACCACTCCGACTAAATCTTTATCTTCAAAGGCTCCAAAGGTAAAAGCATGATCAGAGTTTAGCCTGTTTATTAATTTTTCAATTGGTTGAGTCTCTTCTTCCTCGAAACTTGAGCTGAACGATTCAGGATTGTTTTTGAGCGCCTCTAATCTAACCTTTCTATAAAATTTTGCATCCTTTGGTTCAAGTAATCGGATCTCCATTTTCTATTTGCCCCCTATATAACTCGGTAAAAATTGTTCGAGTTATATAGATTCTTTTTCTTTCATTAACTCTCCTGCTTTTTTGAAAAGATATTGATGGTGGATCTATCAAATGAACCTAAATAAGGAAATGATTTTAGGGAATACTATTTATACCTATCTTAGAGTTAGGAGGAGATAAAATTGTCAACGGCTGGAAATATGTTATCCATTTTTGCCTTAGGTGGAACAAATGAAATCGGTAAAAACATGTATGTGGTCCAATATGCAGATGATATCCTTATTATTGATTGTGGTGGAAAGTTTCCTGATGAAAGTTTATTAGGAATTGATTTGATTATTCCTGATATATCTTACTTAGAAGAAAACAAGGATAAGGTACGGGCTCTATTAGTTACACATGGGCATGAAGATCATATTGGGGGTATTCCCTATTTCTTAAGAAAACTCAATGTTCCTATTTATGCAACACGTTTTACATTAGGGTTAATTGAATTAAAACTTGAAGAGCATAGGCTTTTGCGTGATACGAAGTTAGTTCAAGTTGATTCTGAATCAATTCTCGAATTTGGTGAAATAAATGTGTCGTTTTTTAAAACGAGCCATAGTATTCCCGATTGTCTTGGGATTGTCTTCCATACACCAGAAGGAGATGTGGTACATACAGGAGATTTTAAATTTGATTTAACTCCAGTTAATCATCAATATTCCGATATCCATAAAATCGCTGAAATTGGGAAAAAAGGTGTCATTGCTTTGTTATCAGAAAGTACAAACGCTGAGCGGAAAGGTCTTACACCAACAGAACAGATGGTTGGTGAACATATGAATGAAGCCTTTATGAAGGCGAGTGGGAAGATTTTTGTCTCAACCTTTGCTTCAAATGTCAGTCGTGTTCAACAAGTTGTTGAGGCCGCAATAAAAACCAATCGGAAGCTTGCGCTGCTTGGCCGAAGCATGGTTAATGTAATATCGGTTGCAATTGAACGAGGTTATTTAAAGGTTCCTGAAGACATGATCATTGAACCCAGTGAGATTGACAAACTAGCTCCTGAAAATGTAGCAATTCTCTGTACTGGAAGTCAAGGTGAGCCTATGGCTGCGCTCTCTCGACTTTCAAGCGGGAACTTTCGGGATGCAACCATTTATCCTGGAGACACGGTCATTTTAGCAGCTTCCCCAATTCCAGGAAATGAAAAAGATGTATCAAGAATTATCGATAACTTATTCCAACTTGGGGCAAATGTAATTTATGGATCGGGTAGCACAACAGGTATGCATGTTTCTGGACATGGCTATCAAGAGGATTTAAAGCTCATGCTTACATTGATAAAACCGACCTATTTTATTCCTATTCATGGTGAATATAGAATGCTTCACCATCACCGCTTACTAGCAGAATCGGTGGGAGTTGAGAAAGGAAATACCTTTATAATTAAGAATGGTGAAGTTGTCGACATCGAAGACTCGATTGCACGTCAAACTCGTAGAATTACAGCAGGAGATACGTATGTTGATGGGATGGGTGTCGGTGACGTTGGAGATATAGTATTAAGAGATCGAAAGCAACTTTCTGAAGATGGTATGCTCGTGATTGTCATCACCATCAATAAATCAGACCGAAAAATTGTTTCAGAACCAGATACCATTTCCCGTGGATTCGTTTATACAAGGAATTCTGATGATTTATTAAAAGAAGTAAATCGCCTTGTTAAGAAAACCGTCAATGAATTGAATGAAGCAAATGAACGTCAATGGAAGGTAATGAAGCAAAATATAAAAAAATCAGTAGGTCAATATTTATATACTCAAACAAAAAGAAAACCAATGATTCTCCCTATCATCATCGAAATTTAATAATAAATATAGGTGTCAGGTACATGGAACCGACGCCTATTTTAATTCAATTAGTATGTCATGGAATATTACAGATGCCTCCAAAGTATATTGTAACGGGAGGTGTTGGATATGCGGGAAGTTGAAAGATTAGAGAAATTAAGAAAAATGGCAATCGAAATATCTTATCAGGCGATGGACCAAGATTACCATAACGATGAAACCAGATTGAAAAAAGCATTAAGTATTGTAAGCCGTTCTTTAGGTATGATATTTGAACTAGAAAAAGAAAGGATAAGGGATGCTAATAAGAAGAATCAGTTATTAGGATATCTTGAAGGACAACTAGAGGTAGCACTGGACTGTATAATGAATCCAACAATCGATGATAAATTTATAAATAAGCCTGAGCCATATGTATATAAGAGTAAAAAGAATTAACATCCAAACTGGGTGTTTTTTTGGCTTAAAAAGGGTTGCAAAAGCAACCCTTTTTAAAATAAAGGTAATTGATCTAAATTATTTTCTTTAATTCCATCAGGCTCGCTTCGTAAAATATCTCTCCCATACTTATGAAACACATCTACATGAGCTAACCTTCCTGCCTTAGCTTCTTCTAGAGCAGCCATGTAGTCTAATTCCCTTCCATGATTCGTTTTAAAAGCAATGAGATCTCCATCATCATTTTTACGGATAGCAATGATTTCTTCTTTCTCTGTTTCCTCTTGGTTACTCAGTTCCATTCGCGCTTGCT
>JBEQAC010000204.1:0-6164 GCA_041640535.1 Bacillaceae bacterium | reverse complement strand
GTTAAAATTTGGTCGAGTTTTTGAATCGTTAATCCAATTCGATGGTCGGTTACACGGTTTTGTGGGAAATTATACGTACGAATACGCTCTGAACGATCACCCGTACCTACTGCTTGCTTACGGTTTTGATCATATTCAGCTTGTGCTTCACGTTGGAATTTATCATACACACGTGCACGTAAAACCTTCATGGCTTTTTCTTTGTTCTTGATCTGGGATTTCTCATCCTGACACGAAACAACCACACCGGTTGGTAAGTGAGTCAGGCGTACTGCAGACATCGTTGTATTTACACTTTGTCCTCCAGGACCACTTGATGCAAACGTGTCTACACGAATATCTTTATCATGAATATCAACCTCAACCTCTTCAGCTTCTGGTAAAACAGCGACTGTTGCTGTTGAAGTATGAATTCTTCCACCAGATTCTGTTTCAGGAACGCGTTGAACACGGTGTGCGCCATTTTCAAATTTAAGCTTTGAATAGGCACCTTTACCATTAATCATGAAAATAATCTCTTTATATCCACCAACACCTGTTGATGAAGCCTCCATTACTTCTGTTTTCCAGCCTTGCACCTCAGCAAAACGGCTATACATGCGATATAGGTCCCCTGCAAAAAGGGCCGCTTCATCTCCACCAGCTGCTCCGCGAATTTCCATAATTACGTTTTTATCGTCATTCGGATCCTTCGGTAATAAGAGAATTCTTAAACGCTCTTGAAGCTCTTCTTCACGATCTTCAAGCTCACTAATTTCTTCTTTTACCATTTCACGCATTTCAGCATCAAGCTTTTCCTCAAGCATCGCTTTTGCGTCAGAAAGTTGTTCTTTTACTTCTTTATATTCTCTATACGCTTCAACTGTTTCTTGTATATCAGATTGTTCTTTTGAATAGTCACGTAGCTTTGATGTATCATTAACGATATCAGGATCGCTTAGTAATTCATTCAATTTTTCATAACGTGCTTCTACAGCTTCAAGACGGTCAAACACATCATTCACCTCAAATTTTAGTCCATAACATTCTAATTATAGTATAGGATATGCAAAGCGTCAAAGCAAATTCCCTTAAGTTTGCATGATTTCATTGTTGTCGAATCACACTATTCTATATGTAGGATTCCTTCTATCTTTGACGAAAGGAAACTAGTTTTGTCTTTTATAGAGGATATCGAAACTTTATAGAGAAATGTAGATGTGAAAGGGAGTGGTATGAATGAATCAAGCTACACTCGCAGAAAAAGTAGGCGTTTCAACAAAGACCATTCGCAGATGGATTAAATATTTCGATTTAGATTGTAAAAAGAATGATCACGGTCATTATATATTTGATGAAACTGATTACTTATTTTTTTGTGAAATTCGTGATCAAATACGAAATGGTATACCGAAAGATGAACTTAACTTAAAACCACGGAGAAGGGGAATTGTGAGAGAAGTGAAAGAAGTGAGTGCAACCATTGAACAGCCAACATTTCAAGATCAACTTGCTGAAATCATGAAGCGACTTGAACGAAATGAACGAAAATTAGATGAAAAAGCAAGCGAAGTCGTGTCCTATCAATTGCTTCAGCAACGAAAAGAAATTGAGGAACTCCAACAAAAAATTACCAATCTAGAGGTATATATTGAGGTACTTGAAAAAGAACGAGCGAATGAAAGAATGAAGGAAGCAGCTCGAGTGATCGAGGCTCCTGATACTCCTCGCGCCAAAAGAAAAAAGTTGTGGAATTCTTTTTTTAAAGTACGTCACCCTGAACCTCAAAATTAAAGAGCGATTCTGATAGTGTCTTTTCCCCACTATTGAATCGCCTCTTTTTTTAATCAATATTCACATGTATATGATAACGCGCACCCATCGCTTTTGATAAGGTTCGGTGAAGTTCCTTTTCTGCTTTTTTTCTTTCCTTCCCTGATAGGGATTTGTTCGTATGAACGGTCACCATCGCGTCACTTCCATTTATAAATACAGACCCCGGTTCGTATTCTGTTAGGTCATCGACGATTTCAACAATTTTATCCTTGTCATCCCCAATGGTAGGACGATTTTCAGTTAAATCAATAAAATTAGGATTTTGGTTTGTATTATAGTCTTCATCTCTGCGGTTGATTTGGTAAAAGCCATGATTTCGTGTTCCACCGGTAATCAAATTTGTACCATCAACATCCTCCCGCTGAGCATGATATTCATTGTTAGGATTCCAATTGCAGCCTGCTAAAATCAACATTAGCATGATGATAAAAAAAGCTTGTTTCATGTCGCACCTCCTAGTTGTAGGATGTCCACTGAAACAAGCTTTTATGTTCAGTTTTTAGTTTGTGCACTAGATTCTAAATAAGAATCTATGTAACCACTTTCTGCTTAAAGTGGTGGATTGTTATGACATTTGCGACACACGGGATAATACGAATCATTGCCACCAATTTGAATTTGCTCTCCTGTGTACACCGGCTTTCCAGCTTCATCCACACGCAAATTCATAATCGCTTTTTTCTCACAAAACCAACAGATGGTTTTCATTTCTTCCACTTTATCCGCATAAAGAAGGAGGTATTTACTTCCTTCAAACAGTTCATTTTGAAAATCATTTTTTAATCCAAAGCCCATAACCGGAATATCTAATTCATCTACGATTTGAGCTAACTGAAGCACATGATCTTTATTTAAAAATTGCGCTTCATCAACTAAGACACAATAAGGTTTTTGGGAATATTCTTTGACCATATTAAATACATTGGTTTCTTCAAAAATTGGTATGGCTTTTCTCTTAAAGCCAATACGACTGGAAACATAGCCCACTTCATCTCTCGTATCAATGCCTGATGTAAAAATAAGAACTGGCTTTTCTTGTTCTTCATAGTTATGTGCTACCTTTAATATTTCAATTGACTTGCCACTATTCATTGCCCCATATTTAAAGAATAATTGCGCCACTTTACTTTTTCTCTCCTAACATTTTACTAACAATGAGTCATTAGACTACTTGGTTAGCCACCATCACTTCATTTATTACATTAAAAAAACAGGCAAGATCATACAACCCGCCTGTTTTCTCTTCATCATGAACTAAGCGCATTTGCTTAGTTTTTTAAACGGAAGCTTACTTAATTCCGTATTTTTTATTGAATTTATCTACACGTCCACCTGCATCAGCGAATTTTTGACGGCCTGTGTAAAATGGATGACACTCTGAGCATACCTCAACGCGTATCTCTTGATTCACAGAACCAGTTTCAAATTCGTTTCCACAAGCACATTTCACCATAACTTTTTTGTAGTTTGGATGAATACCTGTTTTCATTCGTCTCATCTCCTTCCGCCCTGAATCATTTTTTCGAAACAGAGTTATACCTCTAGAAAAACAAGTTTTCCTAGAAACGCACATGAAGAAATTATAACAGTGCTATTATCGTTTTGCAACTGAATCCTAAAGTTTCCAACGAGTTATTTTTGGGTTTTTAATGAAGGCGTTGTTTGCTTTTTCTTTTCGGCGTCAAGTATCTCAAAAAATTCGATATTTGATTTTGTTTGTTTCAACTTACGAATAAATCGTTCCGCAAAATCTGGTGTGTCGGACATCGATTTACGAATCGCCCATAACTTGTCAAGATGTGCTTTAGGCACTAAAAGTTCTTCTTTTCTTGTACCAGAACGACGGATATCAAGTGCAGGGAAGATACGTTTTTCTGCAAGAGAACGATCAAGGTGTAACTCTAAGTTCCCTGTCCCTTTAAATTCCTCATAAATAACATCATCCATACGAGAGCCAGTTTCAACTAGAGCTGTAGCTAAAATAGTTAAGCTGCCACCCTCTTCAATATTACGGGCTGCTCCAAAGAACCGTTTTGGACGGTGGAATGCCGCAGGGTCAATCCCCCCTGATAACGTACGTCCACTTGGCGGAATGACAAGATTATACGCTCTCGCTAAGCGAGTAATACTATCCATTAAGATGATAACATCCTTCTTATGTTCAACAAGACGCATCGCACGTTCTAATACTAACTCAGCCACTTTAATATGATTTTCTGGCACTTCATCGAACGTTGAGCTTACAACATCCCCAGCGACTGAACGTTCAATATCTGTTACCTCTTCAGGACGCTCATCAATTAGTAAAACGATTAATTCTGCTTCCGGATGATTGGTTGTAATACTATTGGCGATTTCCTTTAATAGCATTGTTTTTCCCGCTTTTGGAGGGGCAACAATGAGACCACGCTGTCCAAATCCAACTGGCGCAATTAAATCCATAATACGGGTTGATATTTGGGTAGGAGTTGTTTCAAGGATAATTTGACGATCTGGGTATAACGGTGTTAAACCAGGGAAATGAACACGTTCCTTCGCCGATTCCGGATCATCACCATTGACGGCTTCAACATGAAGAAGACCATAATAACGTTCATTTTCTTTTGGTGGTCTCACTTTTCCTGAGACCTTGTCCCCATTTCGCAAATCGAATCTTCTAATTTGTGAGGCGGAGATATAAATATCCTCTGAACTTGGTGAATAATTGATTGGACGTAAGAAGCCAAATCCTTCAGATTGGATAATCTCTAGCACGCCTTCCATGAACAAAAGGCCGTCCTGCTCTGCACGCGCTTTTAAAATGGCAAAAATTAACTCTTTCTTGGATAATTTACTATAATATGATACCTTGTATTCTCGAGCCAGTTCATAAAGCTCTTTAAGTTTCATATTTTCAAGACTTGATATTGTAATACTGCTCATTGTAACACCACTCTTTTGTTTTTAATTACTTGTTTAAAAATTGTATACTAACTTTTTAAGCCACAGGCTATTACATAGTAAACGCTCTACTAGTTTACGTGGACATTCAAAAGCTTTATAGAAAGCATAAATAAATTAAACCTTTTACATATCTGTGTCTAAAAGGAATTGACTCTAGTTTAAGGTTATGAACGTTCAATTTAGGGAACATATAATCAGCTCGTGCTTCACCTATATGCGGGTCATTCGGTAAATCTTTTAGAAATGATATGGATGGAACTATAGAAGATAGTGAAGGTTTACATTGAAGTTATCTTTCCGTATTTTGGACGTGGGCACCATCTATTTTACCCCTATTCTCCCTTTTTAATCAATAACTATTTTGAGGATGGGTTATGAAAGCGCTAACTCGCAATTATATTGTATCCTATTTTTCAATAGGATAAAAGTACAAAAATCACAGGTGAGGATAAAAACTTTTTTCGGAAAAAGAGACTGACATCACGATCGTCAATCAATTTTATACGGTAAATCAACTACCAAATAAAAATGAAGATAAAATCTAGTATGTCAGTCTCTCAAAGATTCTTTTATCACTTATGAATTTTGAAGTTGTTCAATTTCCTCTTGCGTCAGATTTTCTCGCCAAATGGTCGCTCCTAAGCCTGTTAATTTCTCTTCTAATAGACTATAGCCACGATCAATATGCTCAAGTCCCGTAATTTCGGTAATGCCTTCAGCCATTAATCCTGCTACAACAAGGGCTGCACCTGCACGAAGGTCACTTGCCTTCACTTTAGCCCCCTGTAGTTTTACAGGTCCTGTTACAATGGCCGAACGACCTTCCACCTTAATTTGGGCATTCATTCTTCTTAATTCGTCGATATGCTTAAATCTAGCACCATAGATTGTGTCTGTTACGACCCCTGTACCTGTTGCCTTCGTTAGCAATGAGGTAAATGGCTGTTGAAGATCTGTTGGAAACCCTGGATATACGAGTGTTTTTATATCAACAGCTTTTAAATTATCTGTTCCAGCGATCCAGATTTGATCATTGCTTGTTTCGACCATGATTCCCATTTCACGAAACTTTGCAATTAATGACTCGAGGTGGAGAGGAATGACATTATCAATTAAGATTTCCTTTGCCGTGGCAGCACCTAAAATCATATAGGTACCAGCTTCAATTCGGTCAGGAATAATCGTATGGCGGCAGCCATTTAGCTTATCGACACCGTCAATACGAATGACGTCCGTTCCAGCACCTTTTATTTTTGCTCCCATGCTCGTGAGCAAGGTGGCTACATCAATAATTTCTGGTTCTTTTGCTGCATTTTCAATGATGGTTTGACCTTTTGCACGAACGGCAGCAAGCATAATGTTAATGGTAGCACCTACGCTTACTACGTCTAAATAGATTCGTGCTC
>JBEQAC010000203.1:0-6206 GCA_041640535.1 Bacillaceae bacterium | reverse complement strand
ATAGGCATTATAAAATGACCAAATCAAGGTTAATGCAAAAAATCCACTGCCAATTACAAAAATTTTGGTATATGAAAAAGGTTGGTTCTGTTTAATTTCGACACCTCCATTCTTTCATGTTCTCGAAATTATGTTTCTTGTAAGTTTCTTGTAATAAAATATATAAATAATTTGTTCAGAGAATTCCTTTATTTTTCTATCTACCTCATTTATAGTTAAAATGTGGTTTATTAACCATATTTTTCTATTTATTTTGAAAGATAAAAAATTATAGAAGAAGGAGATGACAGTGATGAAAGTTGTAATAAAGGATAAAGGAATGAAAGAAAGTAGGAAAAGGAAAACCTAGTGTAAACGAATGGAGGTTTCTATGATGAAACAAATAAAACATAAAATAGAAATTGTAGAGTATCACGAAGGTCTTGCTGCTGGTGTAGCGGAAATGTGGAATCTTAGTCGTGAAGGTTGGGGTGGGGATTCTCATGTTACAACTGAGGAAAAGGTACGGATACAAGAAGCCAATTCTAGTAATCTTAATCTCTATTTAGCCATGGATGGGGACAATGTTGTAGGGTATTGCGGATTATGTGAATACCGTGAAGATGAGGGTGCATTGTACATACCTTTACTAAACGTACGTACGGACTACCATGGCCGAAAAATAGGAAAGCAACTTGTTTTAAAAGCGTTAGAACGTGCAAAAGAACTCAATTGGCCGAGGCTTGATTTGTATACTTGGCCAGGGAATACAAAAGCGGTTCCTTTATATAAGAAATGTGGTTTCTTTTGGGAAGACCGAGACGATACCACACATCTAATGAACTTTATGCCAACAGCATTGAATACTGAAGCTGTTGAGGAGTATTTTTCAAGTGTCGATTGGTATGACGCTAGCACAAGAGTGATTGAGGTTAAACCTGATGGAAAAAAAGACCAAGATTTTACCTATTATGAATATAAGTGGGATTCAAACGGCGAGAAGCTAACAATGGAATTTGAACGAACCGCACGTGGACTTAGGAAGATTGAAACAAATGATTATGTACTTTCGGTAGAAGTTGAGAATTTCAACCTTGTTTGTGATTCAAGATATAGGGTGCGTTATGATATTAAAAACAAATCCGGGAAACTTCTTCACATCGAGCTTAAAGGGGAAGATCATAAAAACGTTACCTATTCTTTTGAGAAATCACTAACAGTTGAGAATGATACGATTCTTGAATCGTACTTTAACCTAAATGCTCTTGAAGAAGAGCAAAGTAATTGGCGAACTCATCCTTCAGTTGTAACTAATGTGCTGATTAACGGAAAAAAGGCGAAGTTTGCAGTAGGGATTTTACCAAAATTACCTGCAAAGATTTCAGGGTTTGTTCCTGAATCACAGTGTTTTGTTAGTGAAGATTCTATTTTCTATTTAGATTTAGAAAATAATTTTAATGAATCAGCTACCTTTACATTATCACTACCAATGAGTGAACTTCTGGAATTAAAGAAGCCATCATTTAACGTAACGTTAGCATCTAAAGGGAAAGTATCACTTAAAGTTCCTTACAGACTACGAAAATATGGATTCTATGCTCCAGAAATTGATGTGATTGTGGTGAGAGAAAGCGGGGTAAAGCAGCATTTTACGAAAAAGATTGGATTAGGATTTAAAGGATTAGGTGCACGCTTTTATGGTGAGTGTGATCACTATTGGCATCTTTATAACGGGCTGTATCACCTCTATTTAAGTAAATTTGATAATAAACTTATTCCTGGTAGATTAACAAAGGGTTCTCAAAAGACGATGGGGATGTTCCCGAAAATTGGTAAGCCTTATTCGGGTGAATTATCAAAACGTAAACCTAATCAAGTTTCCTATAAGGTAGAAGATGGGGCAACCGTCTTGTATGCTACTTATGAATCTACGGACTTTCCTAATTTTGAGCTAGTAAGTGTTTCAACCCTATATAGTGAAGGATTATTGGAACAATCCTATATCGTTCGAAATAAAACGTTAAATAAGACTGAGCCAGTTTGGATCTATCAACCTATTATTCATGATTTATATAAGCCAGTATTTGCGTTAAATGGGGAGATCACAAAAGTTGAAGATGCTGCCTTATCAGATTATGGGTTATGGAATAGTAAGGACTTATCAGAAAACTGGATTTTCTCTCGGTATGAATCAACTGCACACGGGGTAACTTGGCCAAAGGATGCAAAAATAAATTTTGAATCATGGTATATGTATGTCGAGCACGAGCTTGGAGAAATTGCTGCAAATGCTGAGTACATGACGAACCCTGTTTATTTTTCAATAGGTGCATACCAAAGTTGGGAAGAGTTTAGAGCGTTTGCAATAAAGCAACCACTCCAAAAATCACCAACGTTTGATGATCTTGTTATTAACCAAACGGATGACTCCATTAAGTTAATGGACCGAAAAGCAAGCTATATCCAAGGGAATGTTTCTTTTAATAATAAAGATCTGACAACACTATCGGTAGATGATGAAAAAAGAGAAGTTATTGCAAAGATACAAAAAACAAATCGTCCTCTTTCACGTGTTACAGTAGATTTTGAGATTAATGGGATACAGGATTGTAAAAATAAGCTCCTATTCCATCCTTCTAATCTGTCAATTCTTGTTGACAAAGAAACAAGAGAAGGAGTGGAAATTCTTGTAGCAAGGAATGAGGAGCTTACAATTGCCGCATCAGAAAGCTTTTATCCATCCTTATTTTCTATGAAAATGAATGGCAAGGAATGGTTAGACACTTCCTTTCCAACCCTAAAACCAAAATCTTGGTGGAATCCTTGGAGTGGAGGGGTTCGTTCAGCTTTCCAAGAATTAAATCATAAATCTTATGCTAAAGAAAAAACAATGGTATGTGAAGGTTCTTTAGTAGATGATACAGGAAGAGTTTGGAAGGGGCTGAAAATTACAACAAACTTTACTGAACATGATACTTATAAAGGATTAGGTATTCACCAATACTATTGTATGTTACCTGGAATTCCTGTCATCGCAGCTGTCACAAAGATTAATCAAAACACAGGAATGTATTTTCATTATAAGAAATGGTACACGGAAAGCTGTTTTACACCTGGTTGGATAAAAAGTGCTGATAGTAACAGAAAATATATAGCTGGGAAAGCTGAATTATTAACCAGTTTATCGGATCATGTTGTCATTGGTTCTTCGAATGAAAAAGAGTTCCTTCAAGTCATAACTGACAGAGAGGCTTATGAAGTTGAGTCCTATATGAACAAAGAGATTATGTCAATGGCCATTTGGAGAGAAATCCAGATGGAGAACGGAACAGAACAATTATCAGCCCCATCCTTTATCGTTGGGATTGATCGGGTTTTAAGCACGGATGAAGTGAAAGATTTACAAAGAATGACGTTTAAAGAGGTAGAACGAACATGAAAATAATTGATGCACATATTCATTATTCTGATATCAAAAGTTTTAAACAAACAGCTACTGATATCTCGAATGTAGATTATTCATATAATGGACTTCAAAAAGAGTTTACAGAAAATAATGTCGTACTAGGTATTGCGATGGGGGTAACTGAAACAGCGGGGGAAGGTTTTCCTGACTCCGCCTCCGCTTCCCCAATGGGGATTGATTTAACAGATGAAATTCCTAGAAACGTGGTGTATTGCGCAGGAATTAACCCTTATAAACTAGATGAAATATCATTATTACAGCTTGAAAAAGATGTCCAAAAGCCTGAATGTGTGGGCATTAAAATTTATTTAGGATATTATCCGTTTTTTGCATATGATGATGTGTATGAGCCTGTCTATAAAATTGCAAAGAAATATCAAGTTCCAGTTGTATTCCATACTGGAGATACGTATTCTGAGCGGGGGAGACTAAGATTTTCACACCCACTTGCAATTGATGAAGTTGCTGTCAAGCATCGAGAAATGACAATCATGATGGCTCATTTTGGTGACCCATGGGTACTTGATGGTGCAGAGGTTGTATATAAAAACTCGAATGTCTATGCTGACCTATCGGGACTGGTTGTTGGATCAAGTGGTGAAATCAAACGTCTTCAAAAAACAAGGTTCTTTGATCATCTATTGCACGCCTTGACATTTACGAATAATTACGAGAAATTTTTATTTGGTACAGATTGGCCACTTACACAAATTAAACCATATGTTGAATTTATCCAAGATATCATTCCAAAAGAGTATCATAAAGATGTATTTTATCATACAGCGATTAAGGTATTCCCTAAAATAAAAGAGTTCGTATAGTTTAATGCATAAGACTTTCTGATAAACCCGAATCATTATTGATTTGGGTCTTTTTTTAATCGCTATAGCTCATGAATCCAAACACCTTTTATGCTATAAAGGAAATAAGATCTTATGATAACAGTAGAGGGGATATGATTGTGGAAAAAATATTAGTCATAGAGGATGAAAAGAAAATTGCGCGGATTCTTCAACTTGAACTCGAACACGAGGGCTATGAAACAGAAGCTGCTTTTAGCGGCTTAGATGGTTTAGAAAAGTTCAATACCAAACCATGGGACCTTATATTGCTTGATGTAATGTTGCCTGAACTTAGCGGCTTAGAGGTTTTAAGAAGAATTCGAGCAAAAGACTTAATTATTCCTGTCATTTTACTAACCGCAAGAAATTCTATCCCTGACAAAGTAAGTGGACTTGACTTAGGAGCAAATGATTATATTACAAAACCCTTTGAAATAGAAGAGCTATTGGCACGAGTAAGAGCGTGTATTCGTACCAGTCAAACACGTGTCATTCAAAGCGATGTACTCCTCTTTCAAGAAATTACGGTAAATGAAAAAAACAGAGAAGTTAAACGTGGGGAAGAAAGTATAGAACTTACACCGAAGGAATTTGATTTATTTGTGTTTTTTATCCAAAATAAGGGGCAAGCCTTAAACCGTGAGCAAATTTTAACGAATGTTTGGGGCTTCGACTATTATGGAGATACGAACATCGTTGATGTTTATGTACGGCATTTACGAAAAAAGCTAAATATTGTGAATTCCTTACAAACAATTCGTGGTGTAGGTTATCGTTTAAAGGAGTAAGAAATGAATATAAAAGCTAAAATTCTCTTGTTCTCAAGTGTCTGGCTTATCATTATGCTTCTTCTAATAAATGGGTCCATATTTTTATTGTTTCAGAAAATTATTTTTGATAATGAACTCAAACGGGTAACCGACCATACTCGTGCTGTTGTGGCAGCTACAAACAATGCAGTAGCAACAAAAAGTGAGTTAAGAACATTGTTACGAGCATACCTGCCTCCAAATGGAATGATTAGGATCATTACAGAGGAAACAGCGTCTGTCCTTACCATTTCTGAAAAAGGCTCGATGTTAGAGTTACCTACGAAGTTTCAAAATGAACAGTCAGCTGAAAAACGAACCTTTGATGGGATTCCATATGCGGTTATTTCATTTCCAATCATTTGGACAGACGGTAACATAATGATGCTTGAAGTAACCCAAAGTCTGGAAGATTCCAAGAATACGATGCAGACATTATTGATTGTACTTAGTGTTGCCTCTCTTATTGTCTTGATTCCCGCTTTATTTTTTGGGACGATGTTAAGTAGGTTGATTTTAACGCCTATAAAGGCTTTAACTAAAACAATGAACCAAATACAAGAAACAGGTGATTACAAAAAAATTGATGTAGAATCAGGTTCAAAAGATGAGCTTTATACAATGGGGGTAACCTTTAATCGAATGATTGATATATTGGAACAAAACTATCAGAAGCAACAACAGTTTGTTTCAGATGCTTCACATGAATTAAAAACACCACTAACGGTGATTGAAAGCTATGCTAGCTTGCTGAAGCGTTGGGGGATGAAAAACCAAGAGATTTTAGACGAGTCGATTGAAGCAATTTATTCAGAAGCAGTTCGGATGAAAGATTTAACTGAACATATGCTCCAGTTAGCAACTGATGATTCACAGTGGACTCTGAAAAAAGAAGAAGTGGATTTACTTACTATTTGTGATCAAGCTCGTCAACATATACAGGTTTCTTACAGTCGGGATATAACAATGATAGAAGAAGGTCATTCGTTTAAAATTTGGGCAGACGAAAATAAAATAAAGCAAGTGGTATATATATTGCTTGATAATGCTAGGAAATACAGTCAAGATTCCATTGTACTCATGCTCACAGAAACAATGAACACATGCTCT
>JBEQAC010000202.1:0-6249 GCA_041640535.1 Bacillaceae bacterium | reverse complement strand
AGTATTTCTTGGAATGGCTCATGGTGGTTTTTGATTCTAAAGCATAGCTGTTCAACCGATTTTCGACCATATTGCCGTAAATCAATGTCCATAGATGTAATTCTTGGTGTTGAAAGACGTGCTAATTGCCCATTATCAAAACTACATACAGATACATCAACAGGCACATTTAATCCGATTTTTTTAAGGCCAGAGTTAACAAAATAGCCAAATCCATCATTAATACAAAACCATGCGGTAGGTTGGACTGCTAGAGATTTTATAAGCTGATCGACATTCTCTTCTTTTTCTACGATGTTGGTAAATAAAAAATCCTCATTTACCTTAAGGTTATAATCATTGAAAGCTAACCGAAAACCTTCTAACCGTTCCTGGTAACTCGGAGATAGCCGAGTATTTCCAACAAAAGCAATCTCTTTATGACCAAGCTCAATGAGATGTTGAATGGCAAGATAAGAGCCAAATCGATTGTTGGTTAATATGGCATCAGCTTGAATGTTTGGATGATGATGATCAATGATCACAGTTGGAATTCCGGTAGAAAGTACTTTGTTAATATAAGGTGTACTAATATGTGAGAGAATCAAAATACCCTCTACGGACTTTTCTTCGATAAATGCTGGAAGACTTAACTCCTGAATAGAGCGTTGGTTAATCGATTGAATGACTAAATTCATGTTTCGTTTTTGTGCTTCCTGTTCAATACTAAGGTAAATTTCTCCGAAAAAATTGGTTTGAGAAAAAGCGAAATCAGTAGCAATTAAACCAATATTTCCTGTCTTTATGTTGTTCTGTCCTCTAGGGATATATCGATATCCCAGTTCATCCGCTATTTTCTCAATTTGTTTTCGTGTTTCCTCACTAACACCTGGTTTTCCGGTTAATGCCTGGGAAACAGCGTTTTTTGATATATTTAAACGATCTGCAATATCTTGCATTGTGATCTTCTTCGTCATATAACACACCTTCTTGTTTTCTATTAAAAAAGTAACTTTACAATGAAAAAAGTAAAGTTATAAATATAGTATAGTCTTAAATTGTTGTTTAAGCAAGGTAATGTCATGAGGTTTTCACTAAAAAAATAGAAAAAGAAAAAGGTTGACAATAAATTTTAACGATGTAATAATTATGAATGTAAAGTTTAGTAACGTTACAAATTAAAATTAATAATCAAAATGTAATTTTAATTGTAATCTTCATTGCTAACAAATAGCATTCAATTGATTGGTTTCTTTTTTGAGTACAAATGTAAGGGGTTGCAACAATAAAGTGATGTGTTACATGTATCATGCACAATACTGTTGTAATTAGATTTGTAACTTTACATAATTTGAGGTTTGAGGAGATGTATATATGAATGTAAAAAGATTTCAAGGGAATCCCATTATTACACCGGAAGATGTAAAGCCATATCATGACAATCATGAAGTTATTGGGGTTTTTAATGCGGGGGTAACGGAATACAACGGGGAAACTTTATTGTTACTTAGGGTTGCTGAACGACCAATATCTGATAATTCTGAGGTTGTAATATCCCCGATTGTTGACTCTTCGACAGGAGACGGAAAGCTAAAACTGGTTGAACTTAATGTAAATGATTCAACTTATGATTTTTCTGATTCGAGGGTCATTAATTTGAATGACCCAAAGAATAAAGGAACAGTGTATTTAACATCCTTGTCTTATATTCGAATCGCAAGAAGTAAGGATGGATATCATTTTACAGTGGATGATGAGCCGTTTATTTACCCAGGGACAGAACGTGAGTCATGGGGAGTAGAGGATCCGAGGGTAACAAAGATTAACGATACTTATTACATTCAGTACAGTGCTGTTTCAGCAAAAGGAGTTGCTGTTGGCTTAATTTCTACCAAGGACTTTGTAACCTATGAAAGATTAGGATTAATGTTCCATCCGGAAAACAAAGATGTTGCTATTTTTCCAGAAAAGATTAATGGAAAGTATTACACCTTACATCGCCCTGTACCAAAAGGAATAGGAAAACCGGAAATTTGGATAGCTGAGTCTGACAATCTACTATATTGGGGAAATCACAAATATTTACTAGGTCTTAGTGATGAAGGCTGGGATAATGGTCGAATCGGCGGTGGAGCGGTTCCTTTTAAAACAAAGGAAGGATGGCTGGAAATTTATCATGCGGCAGATAAAAACAATCGCTATTGTTTAGGTGCTGTCCTGTTAGACCTGCAAGATCCATCAAAAATACTAGCAAAAACAGAGTTGCCGATTTTAGAACCAGAAGAGGACTACGAGGTGAATGGCTTCTTCGGAAATGTTGTCTTCACGTGTGGAGTGATTGTAAAGGATGATCAGGTACGCGTCTATTACGGAGTGTCGGATACATCGATGGCAGTTTGTGAACTTAGTTTGAAAGAAATAATGTCAAAGCTAACGTTTTATCATCAATCCACATTAGTATAAAGCAATTAAGAAAGGAGGATTGTAATGGTATATCAAGTAAACGACTTACTACAAGATTATCAACAAAAAAACAATCTGGTACAAGCAGAGAAGATTTTGTTCACTGGTGTTGGTGATAAAGATGTTTATAATATCACTGCTCCATTTGAGGATGAAGGAGAATGGGTGATTGCAGGTCGTGTTGAAGGGCGTGACACAGAGCATTCAGATGTTGTTTTTTTTGTTAACCAAGATGGAAAATGGCACCCGAGAGAAAATACGCAAACCTATTCGTTGCAGGACCCGTTTGTGACGAGAATTGCTGGGCAGTTAGTTTTTGGAGGGGTAGAGATTTTCCCACATCCGATAAACCCTAACGCATTATCGTGGCGTACTGTTTTTTACACAGGGGGAAATATTCGCAGCTTGGAAAGATTAACGATTGGCCCTGATGGGATGAAGGATATTCGCTTAATTGAGCTTGCGAATCATCAGATAGGTGTTTTTACGCGACCACAAGGTGAAAAAGGTGGAAGAGGAAAAATTGGGTACGCAGTCATTGATCGTTTGGAAGATTTGAGTCCAGAAATCATAGAGCAAGCTCCTTTAATCAAGGAACATTTCTCCGATGAGGAGTGGGGAGGAGCGAATGAGGTTCTTTTACTAAAAGATGGGAGAATCGGAGTTTTAGGTCATATCTCTTCTTTCGATCAAGAAGGAGACCGCCATTACTATCCGATGACATTCTTATTTGATCCGGAAAGTAACCAAATTAAACAAATGGAGATTATTGCCACTCGTTCTAATTTTCCAGAAGGTCCTGCTAAGCGTCCTGATTTAATTGATGTGTTATTCAGTGGAGGCTTAAGACGTTTAGAGAATGGAAAGGCTGAATTGTTTGTTGGAGTAAGTGATGCGGAAGCACATAAGGCAATCATCGATGATCCATTCATCAAATTTGAACAATAACAAATTTTAGTAGAATGGTTTATAGGTTAAAAAAATGTACGTTTATATGTATACTAGAATAATAAAATTTTAAACACTTAGTCTAATAATTAATGATAATGGAATCCTTTGAGGGGGAACTGATGATGAAAACAAATCAAAAAATAGTAAGTTTGTTTTTTGCCCTATTATTATTGTTCGTTACGGCTTGTAGCTCTAATAACTCTTCAGGATCTGGTGATGCTGCTAGTGAGGGAGAAAAAGTAACGATTAAATTTGCAGCATGGGGTGGACCGGAAGAGACTCAAGAGTTACAAGATCTAGTTGATCAAGTAAATGAGACCGCTTCAAATTATAAAATTGAATTAATACCTATACCGAATGATTACTATACAAAACTTCAAACGATGATTTCTGGTAACACAGCACCTGATATTTTCTACTTATCTCAAGAGTGGGTGCCAAGCTACGCAAGTAAAAATGTTCTTTTAGACATAACGGAGTACGCAAATAATGATGCTGGGCTAGATTTAGGTGATTATTATGATGAACCTCTTCGAACATCAACTTATGGAGATTCTCTATATGGATTACCATGGATTTCACAACCTGTTGTGATGTACTATAATACAGCGATGTTTGACGAAGCAGGAATTCCTTACCCAGATAATACATGGGACTGGGATAAATTTAGAGAAATTGCAAAAGAATTAACGAAAGATACAAATGATGATGGTCGTCTTGATCAATGGGGATTCACAGCAAATGGCTGGCCGCCTGCTGATATTTGGGTAAAATCTATGGGTGGAGGCTTTTTCACTGAAGATGGTGAAGTCGTTCTTGATTCACCAGAATCCATTAAAGGATTAGAAATTTTGCACGCGATTCTTCATGAGGATGGAAGTGTACCTCAAGCTAGTACAATTGAACAGCAAGGTTTGGCTGAGATGTTTAAGGCCGGTCGTGTAGGGATGTTCTTTGGAGGAGCGTCAGATGACCTAGATCGTATTGAAAACCTTAAGGTTGAAGCAACAGTTGTACCTCAAGGAACTGAAAGAGCGACATTCAACTGGATTGCAAGTGTTGTAGCATCCGCAAAAACGAAAAACCCTGATATCACTTACGAAGCTTTACGTGATATGACGGAGGCGATTCATAACTGGAAGATCGTTCCTCCTGTAAAATCTTTAACTGATAAAATTCAAGAAATCGAACCACGTAAGCCTGATTCAACCGTTGAGGCAATTAAAGAGTCTATGCCTTATGCCAAAGGGGTTACTGGTCATGAAAAACAGCAAGAGCTTGATTCGTTAATTTGGGATAACTTAACTGGTCCACTGATTCAAGGGAATGGGACTCCTGAAGAATTAGCAAAGAAAACAGCTGAAAAGCTTCGTGAATTTATAGCAAATAATGAATAGAGTCAAAATCGAGGCGAGCGAGAGGGGAATTTCTCGCTCTCTCTCTTTACATCACACCCTGAAAATCAAAAAGAGGTGTCTACTATGAGTAGCAAATTCAAGAAAATACTAAAGGAAAATCTAGTTGGCTATTTATTTATTTCCCCATGGATATTAGGGATGATTTTATTCACGGTAGGGCCAATCTTTGCTTCTGTTTATATAAGTATGACCAACTGGGATACGTTTACAACTCCAGAATTTATCGGATTTGAAAACTATCAAAATTTAATGAATGACCCTAAGTTTTGGAAGGCATTACAAGTAACGTTTACCTTTGCATTATTTAGTGTTCCGCTCAATTTAGCGGGTGGATTGTTTACAGCAATGCTGTTAAATCAAAAAGTTAAAGGAATGAAGGTTTTTCGAACCATCTTTTATCTACCTTCAGTTGTATCAGGAGTAGCGACCGCATTATTATGGCGTTGGATTTTTAATACAGATGTTGGGTTGATAAATACGGTATTGAGTAAGATTGGAATCACCGGTCCAAACTGGTTAGGCGATCCAGATTTTGTTCTCCCTTCCTATATCATTATGAGTCTATGGGGATTCGGCAATGCAATGCTAGTGTTTTTAGCAGCACTTCAAGATGCACCAGTTGCTCTTTATGAGTCTGCTGATATCGATGGTGCCACTCATATCCATAAGTTTTGGTACATTACGCTTCCACTAATATCTCCAATTCTATTATTTAACTTAATTATGGGGATTATCGGTGGCTTAAAAATCTTTACTGAAGCTTACATTGTTGGAGGAGCGGGTGATTCGGCCTTGTTCTTTATGCTATATTTATGGCAAAATGCGTTCCAATATATGAAAATGGGCTATGCATCCGCCATGGCTTGGGTGTTATTTGCCATTATCCTTCTTATTACATTAATCATTCTTAAATCTTCACCTTTATGGGTGTACTACGAAGGGAAGAAAAAATAATGGGATCACTCAATTTAAAAACAAGTAAGGAAGCACAACCTTTTGCTAAGTCTTCGATAAAAAAGAGTAAACTCATTTATCGCTTTATGATTTATCTTATGTTAATCGCGGGTAGTTTTATCTTTTTATTCCCGTTTCTATGGATGCTATCTACTTCTTTAAAAGCATCTGATGTTATTTTTCAATTTCCTCCGCAATGGATTCCAGATCCAATTATGTGGAGTAACTATAGTGAGGCCATGACGTTTGCGCCTTTTCATTTATTTTTTATGAATTCGTTGATTATTACTTTATTAGGCGTAATTGGTGAGGTGTTTACCGGCGCATTGGTAGCATATGGCTTTGCGCGTACGAACTTTTATGGAAAAGGGTTTTTATTTGTTGTCGTTCTTGCTACGATGATGCTTCCTGGAGAAGTAACGATGATTCCGGTCTTTATGATGTTCAGCCACATCGGATGGGTTGATACCTATTTACCATTAAT
>JBEQAC010000201.1:0-6253 GCA_041640535.1 Bacillaceae bacterium | reverse complement strand
ATAACAAATTTATTCTTTGAGGAAAGTGAAACGTCCTTTCAAATTGAGGATCCTCAAATTATTGTAGATATAGATCTTCAAGTCGAGGAAAATGTCATTATTGTGCAGGCTAGGCTTGAAGAAAAATCCACTAAGCAGCAATATGAAACACGTGTACAAAAGAAAATAAATACTAAAGATAAATGGCTTACTCAAGAAAAGAGAGCCGTTTCCCATGTCTATGTGATGGTTCTTCAAAAGCTAACAGGTATGATTCAACAGTGGGGATATTTAACAGGGGTTCGTCCCACAAAGCTTCTTCACAAAAAACTTACTAGTGGAATTTCAGAGGAGCTTGTGCATAAACAGCTTCAAGAAGAGTACTTAATTTCAAATGAAAAAGTGAAGCTGATGCAACAAATTGTAAATCGACAATTAGAAATGGTTCCTGATCTATATAATCTTAAAAACGAAGTAAGTATTTATATAGGAATTCCATTTTGCCCGACAAAATGTGCTTATTGTACATTCCCAGCGTATGCCATAAACGGAAGACAAGGATCTGTCAATTCATTTTTAGGTGGCTTACATTATGAAATTCGTGAAATTGGTGCTTGGTTAAAAAAACATGGGATTAACATTACAACTGTCTATTATGGCGGTGGCACTCCAACAAGTATTACCGCGGAAGAAATGGACATGCTGTATGAAGAAATGAATCAATCTTTTCCGAATGTGGAGAATATAAGGGAAATCACGGTTGAAGCAGGACGCCCTGATACGATTACACCAGAAAAGCTTGAAGTATTAAAAAAGTGGAAGATTGATCGGATTAGTATTAATCCTCAATCCTATATTCAAGAAACCCTTAAAGCCATTGGGCGTCACCATACGGTTGACGAAACAATAGAAAAATTCCATCTAGCAAGACGAATGGGAATGAATAATATTAATATGGACTTAATTATTGGTCTTCCGGGGGAAGGAGTAGAAGAATTTAATTATACTCTTTCAGAAACGGAAAAATTGATGCCAGAGTCTTTAACTGTTCACACCCTTTCTTTTAAACGAGCTTCAGAAATGACAAAAAATAAGCAAAAATACAAAGTTGCAGATCGTGATGAAATTACTGAAATGATGGATCACGCAGTTGAATGGACGAAAGAGCATGGATATGTTCCTTATTATTTATATCGTCAAAAGAACATTTTAGGAAATCTTGAAAATGTTGGGTATGCCTTACCAGGTCAAGAAAGTATCTACAATATTATGATTATGGAAGAACAACAAACGATTATTGGACTTGGATGTGGGGCATCTAGTAAATTTGTTGATCCAATCAGCGAAAAGATTACTCAATTTGCAAATCCTAAAGAACCGAAGGCTTATAACGAGAACTATGTTCATTATACAAACGAAAAAATAAAGATTTTAAATGAATTATTCACGAATGTTAAAGGGTAACTCTAGTTGGTTACTCTTTTCTTTGACGTAATTATGAACTTTAATTTATTTTATAAAAACAAAAGGAATTTTCGTGTTAAAAGAGAAATTAAAATAAGTAAAATATAAAACGCTTTCTATTTGCGTTTTACATAAAAGAGAGGATGTATAACAATGGAGATTTTACAACAAGTATTCGGAGAAATCGAGGGTGAACAAGTTGTTCACTATACGTTGAAAAACGATAAAGGATTAGAAGTTTCTTGTATCGATTTTGGGTGTGTCATTACAAAAATTCTTGTTCCTGATCGTAACGGAAAAATTGAGAACATCGTATTAGGGTTTGAATCAATTGAAGAATATAAGAAAAATCCTCCTTTTTTTGGAGCGGTATGTGGTCGCGTTGCAGGGAGGATTAAAGGTGCTAGCTTTGAACTAGAAGGAATGACCTATGAGCTTGCTAAAAATGACGGGGAAAACCATCTCCATGGTGGAACGAAGGGCTATAGTCATGTACTTTGGAAATCAAAGAGTTTTGAAAATGAAAATGAAGTGGGTGTTGAGTTTTCCTATACTAGCCCTGACGGTGAGGAAGGCTACCCTGGAACTTTAGAGTTAAAAGTAGTCTATACGTTGAATAACGAGAATGAGTTTCTTATTTCTTATTACGGTCAAACAGATAAAACGACTTTAGTGAACTTAACAAACCATACATATTTTAATTTAAGTGGAAATGCTAAACGGAGTATTATCGACCACTCGTTAACATTAAAGTGTGACCAATACATCCAATTAAACAATGAATTATTGCCAACAGGTGAATTAGTCGATGTGACTGAGTCTTCATTTGACTTCCGTGAAGGTAGAAAAATTAGAGATGGAATCGAGTCAACGAATCCACAAAATGTTCTTGCAGGAAATGGCTATGACCATCCGTTTTTATTTTCGTCTAATCACAATCAGGAAATAAAATTAGTTGATGAAGAAAGTGGAAGACAATTAATGATGGAGACTGATGAACCAAGTGTAGTTCTATATACAGGTAATATGTTGAATGGAAACTTTCATGTTCCAGGAGTTTCTTCATCAAACTACTATGGACTTTGCTTAGAAACACAAGGTCCACCAGACGCTATTCATCACCCACATTTTGCATCATCTGTTTTAGAAAAAGGGAAAGAATATAAGACAACAACAAAATTTAAGTTCTCAACTTTATAATTTTTAAAAGAGTAGGCACAGAGAAAATATCTATATGCCTACTCTTTTTTTATTATAAGAACGTGCATTCGTGTTTCGGCGGTGATAAAATAAAAACAATACTATTTTAAGTAATAAAGGAGAGCAAATGAATTCAATTACCTTTTTACATATCGCTGATTTGCATTTAGACAGCCCTTTTACGGGATTAAAAAACATACCTGAGGGTTTATTTAAACGAATAAGAGAAAGTACCTTTCTATCATTCTCTAGGCTTATACAAGTGGCTATTCGAGAAAAAGTAGATTTTGTTATTATTTCTGGAGATATATTCGATACAGAGGATCGGAGTATTCGTGCACAATCTAGGTTCAAAAAAGAAATGCAGCGTTTAAATGACCACAATATTCAAGTGTTTATAGTTCATGGAAATCATGACCACTTAGGAGGTGAATGGTTCGAAATTACATGGCCTTCCAATGTACATTCTTTTTCTAGTAATCAAGTAGAAGTAAAGTCTTTTATAAAAAGTGATGAATGTAAGGTTAATCTATATGGATTCAGCTATCCACAAAGAGCGGTAGTCGAAAATATGACCAAGTATTATAAAAAACAAAATGATGGTTCCTTTCATATTGGGATCTTACATGGAAGTATTGATGGAGATTCCAATCATAATCGATATGCTCCATTTCGCCTCGAAGATTTAGTTGGAAAGCAGTTTGACTATTGGGCGTTAGGACATATCCATAAAAAACAAGTCCTATCCGAACAACCATTGATCATATATCCTGGGAATATTCAAGGAAGGCATCGTAAGGAACTGGGTGAAAAAGGTGGATACCTTATTAGATTATCAGACGCTGACATTCAGTATCAATTTTATGATACTGCTGATATTATCTGGGAAAAAGTAAAGGTTCCTATTTCTAATCTCGACAATTTGTCTGATTTACTTTCTATGCTAGTTTCAACTATTCATGAACAAAGAAGAGAGAATGCTGGAGTTTTTCTCCTTATCGAACTAATTGGTACCGGTCCCGTCCATGAACATTTAATCGATAAAACAGTATTAGATGATCTCCATCATGCACTTGTTGAAGAGGAAGAGGATTTCCCTAACTTTGTTTATTGTGTTTCGTTAAATTTGCAGAGTAGTTGGGTAGAGCGAGAGCGGCAGGCTTTGTTATATGAAACAAGTTTTATACAAGACTTACTGGATTTAATACAATCTTATGACAATCTAAATGAAGCAACTTCAACACTTTACGAACATCCGGTTGCTAGAAAATATTTAGAGATGTTAACTCCAGAGGAGAAAAGGGATGTGTTACGAGAGGCAGAGGAATATTTAATCCATTCAATCTTAAGACATGAGATGAAAGGTTAGGAGGTGACGGATTGAAAATCATCGGTCTTGATATATATGGTTATGGGAAATTTGAAAATTTAGAAATAGGTCATCTCTCTAAAGGCATCCAAGTCGTTTATGGGGAAAATGAAGCAGGAAAGTCAACAATTATGTCATTTATCCTAAGTATTTTGTACGGATTTCCAACGAAGCAACAACAAGAACAGCGATATGAACCTAAGTCAGGTCAGAAATACGGAGGAAAATTAATCATTCAGGTTGATGAATATGGCGTATTAATGATCGAAAGGCTTCCTGGAAAAGCGGTGGGGGATGTTGTTGTCTATATGCCAGATGGTACAACAGAAGGAGAGGCATTTTTATCAAAATTATTAAAAAGGCTGGATAAACATTTTTTTCAGAATATCTACTCATTTAATGTTCATGGATTGCAAGGAATTCAACGATTAGGTACCCAGGATTTAGGGAGATTCTTATTTTCTTCAGGGGCAGTTGGTACAGATGCGCTGCTTACCATAAATCAAAGGCTTGTTAAGGAACTTGAAATCTTATTTAAACCTAATGGTAGAAAGCCAATCCTTAATGCAATGCTTAATGATTTAAAAGAGAATCATCAAAAAGTAGTAAAACTACAAGAAAAAAATCATTCCCATCACATTCTAAGTGAAAAGCGAGAAATCATTGTAGGGGAGTTAAAACAAATTGATCAGACGATGAACGAGTATCATGTTCAACTAAAAAAAATAGAAACTCTTCTCTCTTTAAAAACACTCATTCTTGAGAGAAATTCATTGCTGTATCGTTTAAGTGAGTTACCTTCTCCCATGCAATTTCCTGAGGATGGGATGAAGAGAATGGATAGCTTTTTGACACAGCTTCAGCCTTACGAAGCCCAGCTTTTAGCATTAAGGAACAAAAAGACAGAATTAGAAAAACAAGTTCAAGATTTAAGTGTGGATGAAGATATATTACTGCTAGAAAAAGAACTCCATTCCTTACATATAAATAAAAAGTTTTACGAAGAAAATAACTATCAACTAAGAACCATTGCTCTAAGGAAAACTCAGATAAAGGATGAACTTCAACAATTAAAGGATTTAATTTCTATACAAGCTTCAGAGGATGAAATTTTATTATTGGATACAAGCTTAGCAGCCAAAGAACAGGTAAAGCAGACTGGAGTAGAATATGATCTATTACAACAACAAAAGCACATGTTAGATGTTTCTTTTAATGAAGCAAAAGAAGCACTTGAGGATTCCGAGATTAAAATGGGTGAGTTGAATCGTGAGTTACTCAAGGAAGAGGAAAGAAAGGAGATAAGAGAACTTGTTGATAGGTTTTATGACCGTCATTCGATCGAACAAAAGCAGAAGGACCGAACGGATGAAATGAACAAAATCGACCGTACGCTTAACGCAATGGTACAAAATCAAAAGAAAACGAATAAAAATATTGGCTTGATTATCATGATTATGGGGATGATTTTGCTTTTGTCATCTAGCTATATGGTTATGAATCAACAGTTTATACTAGCGATTATCCCAACTTTGTTTCTAATTTTATTACCTTTCATTTATCAATCATTAACAAAGAATCATTTCAATCATACGATTGAGGAACTAAAAGAGGAAAAAAGAATCCTTCTTGAGGAGCGTGAACGGAGTACTTCAGAGGGAAATTACTCAAATATGGATAATATGAGCCTTCAATCGTACCAAAATAAACTTGCACATGATCAGCAAATAAAACAGCTTCTTGATATAGAAATCGTGAAATTTAAACAAATGAAACGTTCTTACAATAAGGTTGTTTCTCAGTTTGAAAAATGGGAAGAAGATATGTATCTTCTTAATCAAACAATTGACAAGCTACGTGACATCTATCGTGTCGGGAATGATAAAGCTCGCTTAGTGGATGTATTTTCTGTTGTGGAGAGTCTTAAGGTGAAAATACGAGAGAAACACCAACTTGAAAGTCAGTATGATTTGGTTGAAAAAGAGATCCATAGATATGAAGAGAAACTACATAGGAGTGCGAAAGTTTGTCAAGGCAAGACTGAACAACAAGATCCAATGTTGATACTCGAGAGTATCGACAAAATTTATCATGAACAAGTTGATAATAATCATCTCATCAAGAATATGGAAAGGAAATTAGTTGACTTAAATGAACAAATTGAGTATTTACAGGAAGAAGTTAGATATATTCAACATCAATGTCAGAAATTGTGGGCTCAAGCTGGGGTAACAACAGAGG
>JBEQAC010000200.1:0-6283 GCA_041640535.1 Bacillaceae bacterium | reverse complement strand
GGTTAAGAAACATGGAATCGCAGCCGTTAGCCTTTTGGACAGAGTTTATAAGTAAAATAAAAGACAATAATGAGACATTCATTCTTATAGGTGATATAGATCTTGGTGATGAACTTAATCATGATGAGATTGGGATCGATTTTTTTATGGATCATTCATTCCTTCAACAAGCACAACATGCATTAAGTAAGCCAGATCAACCTCTAGAACAGCTTTATGAAGTTGATGGTTCTATTAAGTACTTTGATGATCAGGATACAGTAAGATTTACCCGTCTTTCGTTAGAAAACAAAGAACATCCTGTCACTCGGCTAAAGATAGCTCTTTCATACTTATATTTAACTCCAGGTGTTCCATTCATCTATTATGGAACAGAAATAGTCCAAGATGGTGGGGACCCTCCTATCAATAGTCCTTTAATGAATTTCCGAACAGACGATGAATTAGTATCCTTTATCTCAAAATTAAGTAAAATGAGAACAACAATTCCTGCATTATCATTGGGTACATTTGAAGTTTTACATAGTACAGATGATGGTTTTCTAGTCGGTAAAAGGAGCTATGAGGGTGAATCGTTTATCATTGTCATTAATAATTCAACAAAAACCCAAAAGTTTACCATTCCATCTAATGATTTTGAAGGGGAAATCCAATTAAGAGGTTTATTCGATGATGAAGTGATCAAGGATCAAAATCAAAATTATAGTATTATTTTAGACCGTGAAAAAGCAGAAGTTTATCAACTTGAACAAGTGATGGGAATAAATATTCCATTTATCATAATGATTATTTTCGTACCATTAGCAATGGTCGGCTTTTTCTATGTAAATAGAAAAAAGCATCAACATAAGGAATAATAAAAAGGCGCAGGAGGTAATCTTCCAGCGCCTTTCCTTAGCTAATCAGAATTTATATACATATTCTGAACGCATAAGTTACCCGTTCACAACATCTCCGCCATTAACATGGATCATCTGTCCTGTAATGTATGAAGCATCATCGCTAGCTAAGAAGACATAGCTTGGCGCGACTTCTTCTGGTTGACCAGCACGTTTCATTGGTGTGGTTGTTCCAAATTTCGCAACCTGATCCTCTGGAAAAGTCGATGGGATAAGAGGCGTCCAAATTGGACCAGGTGCAACTCCGTTAACGCGAATACCTTGACCGACTAATTGCTGTGATAAAGAGCGGGTGAATGTAACGATGGCTCCCTTTGTTGCTGAATAATCAATCAATTGTTCATTTCCTTTATAAGCTGTGATGGAGGCCGTATTAATTATGGCACTCCCTTGTTTAAGATGAGGAAGTGCAGCTTTTGTTAAATAAAAGAAGGAAAAGATATTGGTTCTAAATGTCCTTTCAAGCTGATCAGTGCTAATATCTGCAATACTCTTTTGTGGATGCTGTTCTGCAGCATTATTTACAAGAATATCTAGCTTACCAAAGGTTTCAATTGTTTGTTTTACAACGTCTTTACAAAATTGCTCATCGCCTATATCGCCAGGTAATAATACACATTTACGTCCTTCTTCTTCGACTTGGCGCTTTGTTTCTTTTGCATCCTCATTTTCATTTAAATAAGCAATAACAACATCTGCACCTTCTTTTGCGTAATATATCGCAACTGCTTTTCCTATCCCACTATCACCACCAGTAATAATAGCAACCTTGTCTTTAAGCTTTCCGCTACCTTGATATGTACGATCCTCTGATATTGGTAGAGGAGTCATTTCAGACTCGATTCCCGGCTGCCTGTTCTGATGCTGAGGTGGTTGTCCTTTTGGTTGTTGATTACTCATAATAAACCTCCTACAAAGAATGAAAGAAAAACTTACCTTTATTAAGCTTTTGTAGATAAAGCATGATTATACATGAAAGTTAGATATCGGTAGTATTTAGTGATAAAATTGTTTTTAAAAGAATTCATTAGAATAAAATAAAGTAAAAAATAAATAGTAGGTGGAAAAATGGGGAAAACGAAAATTGTATTTACAGGCGGAGGGTCTGCAGGGCATGTTACGCCAAACATTGCCATTATAAAAGAACTAAATGAGATGGAGTGGGATATTCAGTATATAGGCTCTAGAAAAGGAATAGAAAAAGAGTTAATTACAAAGTTAAAGATTCCATACCATGGCATTTCGAGTGGGAAATTAAGAAGGTATATTGACTTTGATAATGTAAAAGATATGTTTCGGGTAGCTAGAGGATGCTTTGAGGCTAGAAAAATATTAAAAAGAATAAAGCCATCCCTGTTATTTTCTAAAGGCGGATTTGTATCTGTTCCAGTCATCCTAGCAGCTAGGTCGCTTAATATTCCAATATACATACACGAAAGTGATATCACACCAGGACTTGCTAATAAAATATCACAACGATTTGCGACAAAGATCTTTACTTCCTTTGAAGAAACAATAGAATATTTTCCAAAACAGAAGACGACTGTGATTGGATCTCCCATTAGAAAAGAGATTTTTACAGGAACAGTGGCAAAGGGAAGAGAATTTCTTGGATTTCATGATAAACTGCCCATTCTAACAATTATGGGAGGGAGTCTAGGCGCAAAAAAAATCAATGAAACGGTTAGAGCTGCCTTAAAACAATTATCTAAATCATATCAAATTGTCCATTTATGCGGAAAAGGAAATATAGACGAGAGCTTGAAAAATGTGAGCGGTTATCAACAATACGAATATGTACATGGTGAATTAGCCGATATATTAGCAGCAACCGATGTTGTCATTACACGAGGTGGATCCAACTCAATCTTTGAGTTTCTTGCATTAAAAATACCGATGTTGATTATCCCTCTTACTAAAAAACAAAGTCGGGGTGATCAAATATTGAATGGTAAGTCTTTTCAAGATAAGGGATATGCAATCATGCTCGAAGAAGAGAACCTTAACGTTCCTGAATTATTAGCGAATATAAAAAAACTAAAAGAAAATAGGAATCATATAATGAAGGCAATGGAATCATCAGAAATGAATGATGCAATCGGAATAATTTTGAAACAAATTGAGAGTCATAAACAATAAGGGTTTGGGAATTAACTTCCCAAACCCTTCAAATTATAGAACGTTAAAATATCTAGCTTCCGGATGTGCAAATACCATAGCTGTAACAGATGCTTCAGGCTCCATCATGAATCCATCGGTTAATTGAATTCCAATTTCCTCAGGTTTTATAAGATTGAATAATTTTTCCTGATCTTCAAGGTCTGGACATGCAGGATATCCAAATGAGAAACGTTGGCCTTGATATTTAGCGGCAAAGCGCTCATCCATTGTAAAGTCAGGTCCATCTGGGAAGCCCCAACGATCTCGCATCAGTTGATGTACTCGTTCTGCTAACCCTTCAGCAGTTTCTAGAGCTAATGCTTGAATTGCATGGCTCTTTAAGAAATCACCCTCAGCTTTATACTGTTGAGCAATATCTCTTATTCCACTTCCAGCGGTAACAGCAAAGAATCCAACATAATCCATCATTCCACTTTCGACAGGTTTTAAAAAGTCTGCTAGACAAAGGAAAGCACCTTTTTCCTGACGAGGGAATGTAAATGTTTTAATGATTGTTTTATGATCAGCCGGATCATAAATGATGACGGTATTTCCATCACTTTGAGCAGGGAAGAATTGATACATTGCTGCAGGCTTGATTAAAGATTCAGTCTTAGCTTTTGAAATCAGCTCATCAATAAGTTCCTTAAGAGCAAGAGCTTTCTCATCGCGCTTTTCAATTAATTGTTTTACCTTACCTTTAAGACCAAGGTGATGACCGATTAACATTTGCATGTTGATATACGGCTCAATTTGAGCTAAATCAAACTGCTTCACCACATGTCGTTTCAAATCCTGTGGAACAAAAACAGGAGCTTCAGTAGATACATTTGAACGTGTTAAAACAGCAGTAGCTGCACCAGTTTTTGGTACGCTTGTGGCTTGTGAAAGAAGTTCCTTTTGTCTCGCTCTTTTTTCTTCAAGTTCATGTAAGAGTTGTTCCTGTTGCTCTTTATTTTGAAGGCGATTCGCTAATGATAAACCATCCATTGCATCCTTCGCGTAAAGCACAGGTCCAGTGTATTCAGGCGCAATCTTATTATCGGTGAATTTTCTTGACAGAGCTGCTCCACCAACTAAGATAGGGACAGAAATCCCTGCTTGGTGTAAATCTTGGGCAGTAATGACCATCTGCTGTGCTGATTTAACAAGTAATCCTGATAAACCAACGATATCCGGCTTTTCTTTTTGAATAGTAGCAATTAAATCCTGTGGTGTTACTTTAATGCCAAGATCAACCACTTTAAACCCATTATTGCTTAAAATAATATCAACAAGGTTTTTACCGATATCGTGTACATCACCTTTTACTGTTGCAAGAACGACTTTTCCTTTTCCACTATCGTCGTTTTTCTCCATGAATTGCTCAAGGAAAGCGACAGATGTTTTCATTACTTCAGCACTCTGTAAAACCTCTGCAACAATAAGCTCATTATTATTAAATAATCTACCTACGGTCGCCATCCCCTCCATCAGTGGTCCATTAATAATATCCAGTGGAGCAGGGTATTTTTGTAATGCCAACTCTAAGTCAGGAATAAGCCCTTCTTTCGTGCCTTCAATAATGTAAAAAGCGAGTCTTTCTTCCAAGTTTAAGTTAGTTGTTGTTGTTTTTGCCTCTTTCTTTTTCCCGCGATAAAACTCTGTAAAATCTTCAAGGGTCTTATCTGTTGTATTAAATAATAAATCTTCAGCTAGTTTAATTTCATCCTTAGGGATTGAAGCGAATCGCTCTAGTTTTTCTGTGTTTACAATCGCATAGTCTAATCCTGCTTGAGTACAGTGGTATAAATACACAGCATTAAGTACTTCGCGTCCAACAGGTGGAAGACCGAATGAAACATTACTTACACCTAAAATCGTTAAACAGTCAGGGAGATGTTCCTTAATAAGTTTAATCCCTTTTACTGTCTCAGTGGCAGATCCAATATATTGTTCATCGCCGGTACCAACTGGGAAAACAAGTGGATCGAAAATAATGTCTTTCGCGTTTAATCCATAGTTATTTACTAATAAATCATGGGAGCGTATCGCAATCTCAAGCTTTCTTTCAGCAGTAACAGCCATCCCAACTTCATCAATCGTACCAACTACTACAGCACCACCATACTTTTTGATAAGTGGTATCACGGCTTCAAATCGTTCTTCACCATCTTCTAAATTAATGGAGTTAATAATGGCCTTTCCTTGTGAAAAAGAAAGTGCTCGCTCAATCACTTTTTCATCTGTAGAGTCGATGACAAGAGGGACCTTAACTTTCTTTGTTACATATTGAATAAAATTCTCCATATCTTCCATCTCATCACGATCTGGATCTGCTAAACAAATATCAATGACATGTGCACCATTTTTCACTTGAGCTCTGGCAATTTCAGAAGCTTCTTCATATTTTTCTTCGGCTATTAATCGTTTGAACTTTCTTGAACCAATAACATTTGTGCGTTCACCAACAAAAAGTGGGCGCATGCTATCATCGTAAATTAAAGGCTCAATTCCAGAAACAGCATGAGAGTGAGTGGTTTCGGGTAACTCTCTAGGTTTAACATCCTTAACCATCTCATGGATGGCTCGAATATGCTCTGGTGTTGTCCCACAGCAACCTCCAACAAGATTTAACCAACCCTTTTCAACGAACCCTTTAAGCTTACTCGCTAATGATTCAGGTGATTCGTGATATTGGCCCTCTTCATCTGGAAGACCTGCGTTAGGATAACAGCTGACTGCTGTATTAGCAAGCTCGGATAAAGAACGAATATGATCTGTCATAAATTCAGGGCCTGTCGCACAATTTAACCCAACTGCAACTGGCTTCATATGCTCTAAGGATAAATAAAAGGCTTCGATATTTTGTCCAGCTAGTGTTGTTCCCATTGGTTCAATGGTACCTGACACAATTAATGGAATCGTCTTTCCAGTGTTTTTAAAGGCTTCACTAATCCCGATGAAACCAGCTTTTACGTTTAGCATGTCTTGACTGGTTTCTAGTAAAAGAAGGTCACATCCCCCTAAGATAAGACCACGTGCTTGTTCTTCATAATTTTTAATCAATTCTTCAAAGGTCGTTCCACCAGTAACAGACAATGTTTTTGTAGTAGGACCCATTGAACCAGCTACATAACGTGGCCACTCAGGTGTTGAAAATTTATCGACTGCTTCTTTTGCAATTCTTGCTGATTCAATATTTAGTTCTAATGCAAGATGTCCAAGGTCATACTCATCAAGAA
>JBEQAC010000199.1:0-6291 GCA_041640535.1 Bacillaceae bacterium | reverse complement strand
GTTTACAATGGCTCGATTAGATTGAAAAGGTTGAGCAGATTCATACTGAGGTTCAAGAAGAATCCTTCCGTTTTCATCTACATATCCCCATTTGTCATTGAATGTTTTTTTAAAAGGAATGATCCCTCACTATAGCCCATCATAAAAGCAAAAGGATATGTTTGAATGATTTCACCATTATGATTGATAAGAGCAAACTCATTCTCCTTTATTTGAACAAGTGCTTTTCCATTTGTAAAATCGTAGGCATTAAGAAAGGTAGGTGTGACAACCTCATTTCCTTCTTTATCCAAGTACCCATAAAGATAAGTACCTTCTGAATTGGATTCAGCGAAAATAGCCCTTTGTTCCTGAAAGGGTTGGATCAAGTGGTATGCTTTCTTTGTAACGACCAGTCCCGATGGATTGATTACCTTAAAGTCTTCACCGTCCATTACAATTGCCCGTCCTTCGGTAAATGGCATGATTGAGCTATATTCAGGTTTTACCACATATTGACCTTTACGATCAATTAAGCCTGCCTTCTCATCTACCTTTACGATTGCAAGTCCATTTTCTTGAAAATCACCGGCTTCATCAAATTGTGGCCATAGGATGAAACGCCCTTGATGATCAATATATCCCCACTTCTTCCCCACCATTTTTATTAAGTAAGCAGGAAAAAGTAATGTGCTATCTCTAAACATAAGATCAACCCCGTATGATCATAATTACTATCATACGAGGTTATTTTGAACTGGTGCTTTATAAAATAGAAATATTCCTTGTAGAAAGTTGTTTAAATCAAAAAGGAAGAAGAATATACCTCTTCCTTTCTGTTTCAGACTAATGTTCAAAATTATGAAATCTCTATTAATTCCTCTGTTAATCGATGAAACGCTTCTTTGTCTCGATTTTGTAATGATTGGTCAATTTCCTTATGTAGTTGCTCAATTCTAAAATCACGAAGAGCTTTGTCTAACACCATTTTAGCATATTGAGAATCTAATATTTTATTTTCAGGTTGTTTCGCGGTATTTAGTGAATATTTTTCCATAAGTAATCAACTCCTTGATTGGTTCATAGTCAACTAATATAGTAGTCTAATAGTTGATGTATGAACGTTAGATTCTTGTCCCAAAAATACGATTTCCTAAATGATAAAAATAACTGTATCGGCCCCACCTTCGCCGAATACAATGATAGCCACGCTTGCTATCCGACCTACTTTTATTATATAGAAAACGCTTACATTTGTAAAGGGAATCGATATATAATTTTGAAAAATCTGTTAAATTACTGTGGAACATTTGTGAAAAAAAAGACCTAATCCACGGTATAGATGGATCAGGTCATTTATCAAATAACTTTCACTTTTTGCATATACCAATGGGTGGCAAAGCTAAATAAAATAATCAACAGTAAGGCTAGGTAGATTACTAGGATTGGTAAAACAATATGAAGTTCACCAATAGACAGTGCTCTAAATTCCATAAATAATGAATCCACCTTCATCATATACGGGAGTGTAAAGGTATAAGCTTGATTCACCCATTCATACCGATCGTGTAAGCTGAAAAAAGAAACGATGAAAAGTGGCATTGTAAAGATTGCACCACCTATGATAAGACTCACAATTGGTTTTTTTGTAACGGTAGAAACAAACAAGAACAAAACAGCTAAAGCAAGACTTGAAATAAAGAGAATTCCGAGCTGTATCAAATGGTATTGCATAAACGTAATTGGATATGGTGAATACATAAATTTAAAAAAGTAGTGAATCGGAACCTCCCACCCATCTAATCCATGCTGCCAATAATTTGACCTTGAGTACTGAAAAATCCAATTCATGATGGTGATAACACAAGTGCAAACGATTGTATAAATCGTAACGACAAATAGTTTCGCTGTCATCAACCGAGTTCTTCCAAAGCGGCTCGTTAAAGTATATTGAGAAACCAGGGTTGAATCATCACGACTCACCATTCCGAAAATTCCTACTAAGAGTAACCCTCCAATGATTACAAACCCTAAGGTACTCATGAAGTCAACAACTTGTAATGGGATATGGTAATACGAATAGTATAAAGTATTTACATCACTTCTTAAGTTGATTTCCTTTTCTAGCCTGGAACTGTTTGATGTTGCCTCGTACTCCACCTTTTTCTCTGCTATGATTTCCTCTTGGATTCTCTGGAGATTTGCTCCTATTTGTAGCTCCTCATAGGTATAGTATAAATAAGCTTCCTCATTAGTTAATGACCAAGGATCAGTAATTTTTGAACTAAATTCTTGTGCTTCTACAAGTTCCTGTTCTGTTATAGTTCCTTTATATTTATCTGCAACTATTTTCTGAGAAGTGTCGATGAAATTACTACTTATGATGATAAAGAACACAAACAAGCCAAGTAATAGATAAATAGATTTTTGTGAGAACAAGTGACGAAGTTCCCATCTAATGAGATTCCACATCATATAACTCCCCCTCTCCGAAGTAATAAAGATAAATATCCTCTAATGTGGCCTCGACTGCTCTACAAGGAATTGATAACGGATAATCACTATAAATCCGAAGCTTCACCTGTCCCCCATGTTTTTCAATGGCTCCAATATGATGAGATGTTAAAAGTTCTTCAAGCTGATTCTGATTTACCTCAACTTCCCACACTCTTCCATCTAATTCACTCAATACATCTTTAGGACGGCCCATTTTTTCTACTTTACCTCTTTTTAAAATACAGACATAGTCCGTTAATCCTTCTAAATCACTCGCGATATGTGTGGTATAAAGAACAATGCGATCAATGGATAAATTGGCAATTAACGAACGAAAACGAATACGTTCTTTAGGATCCAGGCCAGCAGTGGGTTCATCCAAAACTAAAATTTGCGGGTCATTTAACATCGCCTGAGCAATCCCTACCCTTTGCTTCATTCCTCCAGAAAGTTTGCCAATCTTCTTTTTTCGTTGATCATATAAATTTACCTGTTTTAACCAATACTCAACCTTCTCTTTTGCATCCTCACGAGAAATACCTTTGAGTGCTGCAATGTATTCTAAGAATGGCTGTACCTTCATATTTGGGTAATACCCAACGTGCTGAGGAACATACCCAAGGATGTCTCGATATTTCTCACCTAGCTGATAGATATCATGACCATTCCATTTAATATGACCTTGTGAGGGTTTTAGGACAGTTGTAATTAATCTCATCAAGGTTGTTTTACCAGATCCATTTGCTCCTAAAAAACTATATACGCCTGGTGTAAAGTCTAAATTAATATTATCTAAAACCACTTCATGCTTGTAGTTTTTACTCAGTGACTGTACATTCAAATGCATGTGAAAGCTCCTTTCTTGTTATCCGTATTGCCATTAGAAAGAATAGGATAGAACCGACTAGCAATATTCCGTGTAATAGTGTTGGGAGTCCCATCCACTTGATAAACATTTCTTCGTTAAAACCTAAAAGAAAAAAAACTGAAAAACTCCCCCATAAAACCATGAGTGTTTGACCACCATACCATGTCCTAGGAAGCTTAAAAGATAGTAATAAGAACAGAGCAGCTATTACAAAGCTAGGTACAAGCCAAAGCATAAATAAAATAATCGACCCAATTTGAAAGTACATTGTAGTTATGGATAAAAAGAGAATCATCACACCTGTATGGACAATGCTACTCATTAAAAATCGTGCGAAAAATAACTGTTCTGCTCCATACCTTAGCGTCATTTCTAACTCAGCCATACTTCCACTGCGATCTTTCACTCCAAGCCACAGTTGAATTAACCAAATAAGTGGTGCTGCAACAAAAATGTACTTTGCGACAAGGACATAGTGATTCGTTCCCATCATAAAGCCGAGACCAACCATTAAAAAGGCAATCTGAGATAAAAGTAAGTAAATTGGTGATAGCTTTAACTCTAGCCAAGCTTGAGCAAGGATCCCATTCAGAGGTGTTTTAGGTATTGGGATTTCTTCCTGAGGTGTCATTGGCATGAGCTGACGTAATTGCAGGATGGTCTTTTCGATTTCTTCACTCTTTGGTGGTGGAATATCATTTCGTCTAAAATAAGGGAGCATCCTCTCCTCAAGCTTTTCCATTTTTGTTAACTCTTCCTGATTCATGCTCTTTCTCCTTTCTTAAGATCCGTTCTAGTTTTTGAAGTCCTTGATAAATTCTTGATTTTATCGTATTTTCACTCACCTGTGAGATTGCAGCAATCTCTCTTGTTTTTAAATCATGGTAATACTTTAAAAGAATGGGTTCAGCTTGATAATCAGGTAGTTGACTAATTGCCTGCTTCATTTCGACGGAGGCCTCCTTCATTTCATATAAATAATGGAGATTTTCCGTTGAAGTCCCTGCCCAACCATCTTCAAATTCCTGTTGTAATTTAAGCGTTTTTCCTTGTTTGGATCGATAAAAATCCCTTGTTTGATTGATTGCAATTGTAAACAACCAGCTTTGAACACTACTTTCATGTCGAAACTGATAGATTGATTTAAGCACCTTCGCAAATACATCTTGAGTCAAATCATAGGATAATTGTTGATCATGAGTTCTTCTCATAATAAATGCATACACATCATAGTAATGCCTGCGTATAAGGGAATCCAAAGCCGCTTGACTTCCCCTTTTAATCTCAAGTAATAGCTCTTCATCTGTCAAAGGTTTCCACCTCTCTTTCTCTATCTATATAAACGGAATCTGAATGAATATAGTTTCAAAAGTAAATAAATATTTCAGCTATTTTATTTTAACTGGAAAAATTAGAATGTATAGAAATATGTGAGAAAAGTTAACTGGAAATTATTTTACAGTTATTACATAAAACTGTAAATTCTGTGGAAGCCTTGTATTACGGGGAAAAAATAAAGGAGTAAATAATGAAACAAAAACATCTAATTCTAATACTAAGCCTTATTTTTATTAATATTTTAAGGAGAAGTTGGAGGGATTTTCCTAAATATTATAAAAGTCTCGCTTATGTCAGTATCGTAAATGCATTATATTATTGTCTGTGTAGAAGGCATCTCGTTTGGGAATTCTTACCTTTGGGAATGAATTGGTGGCAAATAAGATTTTTACATGTATTCATTGTCTCTCCATTATTAGTCCTATCTTATTTGGCAAACTACCCAAAATCACTACTTAAACAGGTCATACATTTAATTCAGTCAGTTTTGGTTTCAACTCTGTTTGAATGTTATCTACGCAAAAAGAAGATGATTCAGTATAAACATAGCTGGAACGAATTTTGGACTGGTCTTATCTATTTAAAGATGTATGTATATAGTTATTTATTTTCAAAAAGACCACTAACTACAATATTTCTCTCAATCTGTTCTATGATCTTTTTTATCGTTAAATTTAAAGTACCTATTAAAAAGAAGCATGTGTTTTCCCGAAAATTTGATCATTTAGTGGATTATTTTTATCATTCATTTTTAGAGGATGTGTTTTAATCCAAGAAGTTCTATAATGATTTAATCAAGAAAAAAATGGCATCCTAACTTAAGGGTACCATTATATATGTGTTCTTTTCGATATAAAAATCAGCTACGTTCAACACGAAGCTGATTTGCTTTGCTCCTATTTATGGTCGATGATTGACCAATAGGCTGGTTTTACATTGTATTCTCTATCAAATACAAATGGTGCATCTTTTCCTGATCTGCTTTCAACTCTAGCATACGGTGCATTTCGATCTAATACAAGGTTTCCATCTGCATCATAATAAACATCTGCACGATCATTAAGCCAGGTATGGTTATCGGCAATGCCCCAAAATGTCACATTACTAATTTTATCTCCCAATTTCTCATATAGTTTGAATAAGCGATCATAACGTTCGGCTTGATCTAAGAATTTTTGTTGTGGAATGCTCTCATAAGTTGGATACGCTCTTACCGGCCAACCATACATACTAACATCAAGTTCCGTAATTTGGTTATCTAACCCAAGTTCAGCAAACATGTTTATAGAATCTTCAATCTCTTTTTCAGAAGGCCATCCAATTTGGATGTGTCCCTGATGACCAACACCATCAATTGGAACACCATCCTCTAATAATTCCTTCACTAAGTTATATAAATATGTTCTTTTTGGTGTGACTTCTGTATTGTAATCATTGATATAAAGCTTAATGTCTTCCCCACCAGCTTCTCTGGCTGCCTCAAAAGCAACTTTAATATAGTCCTTTCCAGCAATTCTAAACCATGCAGATTGACGCAAACCTTCTGGATGACCTCCCCATTCATCAATAACTTCATTAACTACATCCCAAGATTTAACATCATCTTTATA
>JBEQAC010000198.1:0-6291 GCA_041640535.1 Bacillaceae bacterium | reverse complement strand
TTTGGATATCATAAAGCTTGTTCATCGCTTCAAGAGGAGTCATATCTAAAAGATCTAACGATTTAAGAATTTGCAATACTTGTTTTTCCTTTTTTGTAAATGGTTCTTCCTTTGTTTCATTCTTGATATGCTCTTTTTCAAAAAATGATAATTGTGATTCTTTAGTTTGTTCGAATCTTTCTTGAGGATTAAAAGAATCCTTTACGATTTCATTTGTTTGATTTCCTTGTTCTAGTTTATCTAATATTTCACGTGCTCGATTAATGAGTGACATAGGAAGTTCTGCGAGTTGTGCAACATGAATACCGTAACTTTTATCCGCGGCCCCTTCTTTAATTTTATGAAGGAAGACTACTTTTCCATTTTCTTCAATTGCACTAACATGAACATTTTTCAAATGAACTAATTGACTCTCGAGTTCGGTTAATTCATGATAATGTGTCGAGAAGAGTGTCTTTGCTCCAATGTGATCATGTATATATTCAATCATTGCTTGAGCTAGTGCCATCCCATCATAAGTTGATGTCCCTCTTCCAATTTCATCAAATAATATAAGACTGTGTTCTGTAGCATTGCTAATGGCATTTTTCGCTTCTAACATTTCAACCATAAATGTACTCTGACCAGAGATAAGGTCATCTGCTGCACCAATCCTCGTAAACACTTGGTCAAATATTGGAAGAGTTGCTTCACTTGCGGGAACAAAACAACCTATTTGAGCAAGAATTGCAGTCAACGCTACTTGCCTCATATAAGTGCTTTTCCCTGACATATTCGGACCTGTAATTAATAAAGACAAGCGGCCATCCATCATATAACAATCATTAGGTACATATTCTTGGGAATTCATTACTTTTTCAACAACTGGATGTCTACCGTCTTTAATGAATACTTCATGCTCCGAAAAGCTAGGTTTGCAGTAATGACGTTCTTCACTGACCGTTGCAAAGCACTGGAGTACATCTAATTCACTAATCATTTTCGAAAGAGTCTGGAGCCGCGGAATAAATTGTTTTACTTGCTCACGGATATCTACAAAAATATCATATTCTAATTGGACAATTTTCTCCTCAGCCTCTAAAATTAAGGATTCTTTTTCCTTTAATTCTGGAGTAATAAATCGCTCTGCGTTTGATAAAGTTTGCTTCCTCTCATACATTCCTTCAGGTAAAGATTGTAGATTTGCTCTTGTGACCTCAATATAATAACCAAATACCTTGTTATAGCCAATTTTTAAAGATTTGATTCCTGTTCGTTCACGCTCTTGTTTTTCAAGAGAAGCAATCCACTTCTTCCCATTTCGGCTTGCATCTCTATATTGATCTAAGGTTCCATTAAAACCATCTGTTATGATATCCCCATCCTTTATTGATAATGGAGGGTTATCTTTTATTGATTTTAACAAAAGTTGTGTTAAATCTTCACATGAATCCATTTTCGTTGACAAATTTTCCGAATACTGATTATTCAATTCGCTTGCGAGTTTCTTTATAGCAGGTACTTTTTCTAATGATTTTCTTAACTGTATTAAATCTCTAGCATTCACATTCCCAAAAGCTACACGGCCAGCCAAACGTTCTAAATCATAAACTTCTTTTAGTAAGTCCCTTAGTTCGTGCCTCTCAAAATACTGTTCTTTAAGAGTCTCGACCATATTTAAACGATGTTGGATTTCTTTTTTGTTTATTAGTGGACGATCGATCCATTGCTTTAATAAACGACCACCCATGGCTGTCATTGTTTCATCCAGCAACCATAAAAGCGAGCCTTTTTTACCTTTAGAGCGGATGGTTTCCGTTAGCTCAAGATTCCTTTTTGAATAAAGGTCAATTCGCATAAATTGATTAACCTGATAATACTGTATTGGTTGGAGATGATGTAAACTTCTCTTTTGAGATTTTTGCAAGTAATTTAATAGTCTACCAAATACTTTTATCGCTCTATGATCCTCAAGCTGATCTACAATGTATGCAAATGAGCTGTCAATTTCAATTGAGTCTTCATAAGAAATCGCTGCATGGCAACTTTCAACAATTGTTTGACATACTTCCGGGTCAAAGTTAGAAGGAACAACAACTTCTTTTACATTATTTGAGTGTAATTCGTTTAACAACTCCTGCTTATTTGCATCAAGAATTGTCACTCGATTTTCTCCTGTTGTTAAATCATTGAAAGAGATGCCAAAATACCCTTCATCATCATAACTAAGGGCTGCTATGAAATTATTTTCCTTCTCTTGAAGACCTTTTCCCTCCATGACTGTTCCTGGAGTAATAAGCTGAACAACCTCTCGCTTTACTACACCTTTTGCTTGTTTAGGGTCTTCTGTTTGTTCACAGATTGCTACTTTATAACCACGTTGAACTAATTGATCGATATAATTTCGAGCTGAATGATGCGGCACTCCACACATTGGAATCCTTTCATCTGAACCACCATCTCGACTAGTTAATGTAATTTCTAACTCAGACGATGCCTTAATTGCATCATCAAAAAACATTTCATAAAAATCTCCAAGTCTAAAAAATAAAAAGGCATCCTGATATTCTGCCTTAATTTTTAAGTATTGTTGTATCATTGGCGTATATGCTGCCATCTTAATCCCCCAAAATCTTTTCAAATTCCATTGCTATTATAACATAAACAAATACATGATTGGGGAAACTTAAACTTGGGAACATTTACTTATAAAGATGAATAGAGATAGAATCCACTCTTGGAGGTTGTCTGTCGTAAGTACGACATAGATGTTAAAACAAGGCTATGTTAAAGAACAATGTTGATTTTTAGCTTTGTTGATTGTAGCGTAAGGGCGCGAGACTCCTCGGAATTGCATTCGCATTTCCTTCGTGCGTGGGTTTATTCGAGGAGGCCAATTCAGTGTCCTGCGGGAAAAGCGGGTCAAGGGAGACCCCACAGGAGCGCAGCGACGAGGAGGCTCCCGAACCGCCCGCGGAAAGCGAGTGCCCTGTAGCGAAAATCAACAACTAAGTTTAACAGAGCCAAAAACAAAAAAACTAGGAAGATAAAACTCCCTAGCATTATTCCTATTCTTCTAAATCTCCAACCAAGAAATCTGGATTTAAATCCTCGAATTCTTCATCCTCAACATCATCTACATCCCAGTCGTCTTCAACGCAACCTTCAGGATTTACAGCTACACAAACCTTTGTTTCACCGATAACTTCTGCAAGGAATTCTCTTTCAACTTGCACAATCACTTTATTACCATTTGGTGAAATTGTAGCCTCTAAGCAATTTGGCTGTTGAAGGACACGTGCGACAACATCGAAATCATCACCAAGGAAGTTATCATCTTTATATTTCAGCTTGATAACATCTGTGTACTTAACTGTCTCAGTAACGACTTCTGTCTTGGTATTATCAGCGTATGAGTACCAAACGTTGATATCATATCGACCATTAACCTCTACAGTGTTGTCACACTTTTTTGCGTCATACTGATGGTTAATAATCCAGCACCCTAAAATGCTAGTAGGTTTGTGTGATGGAGAAATAGTGTGTGTAGATTGAGTAAATTTACGTCCCTTTCCTACAACAGCTTTTGTTATAATCTCTCTGTATTCAAATTCAGACATACGTGCAAACCCTCCTCTATCAATCTTCATTTCATCCTATGCAGGGCAAATGACTAGTGTGCTACTAAATTTTTCACATCTTCATTACTTTTTTACTCATGCTGTAAATCAACCTTCACAAATCATGAATAAATTGAAGTGACATAGGGACTGAAATTCCTGGATTAACGATTCGTAATCCAACGATTATTAAATTAAATTCAAGATATTGAATGAAACCATATAGTTCATTGTATGCGGGTTCGCCCAGATATGTACCTTTTTTCATCACAATTATTAAACTAATTACTGACTTATTTCTCACATCAAAACTGTACAATTGCTTATAAATTTTGTGAAAAAACGCCTTACTCACTCTATAGGATTAAATCCAGAAGAGGAGCAAGGCGTTTAAAATTTTTTATTTTTTAGTGACAGCTATGGCTATCATTTTTAACTTTTGAACCTGTTTCTCCTCTTAATACATCTCCACCAGTTGAGAGGATAATTTCATCAGTAACACGATTTGAAATCGTATGTGACACTAATTGAAGTAAATCGTTTACTTCCATTTGAGAATTCTTAAATTCTTCAACAATTGGAATCCCATCTAATTCTTCTTGAATCTTTTCAATCTTTTCTTCCACTTTTTTAAGTGCTTCTACTTTCCCATAATGTTGAAAATTAACAGCTTGCTTTTGAAGGCTCTTAATACTCGCAATCATTTCTTTTATTTTTTGATTTTCATTTATTTGAGATTCTGCACGTTTGAAAAAATCCACTTCTTCTGTTTCAGCAATCATTTTTGCTAATTCTTTTGCACGTTCAACAATTTCTTCCTTTGTATATAATGCCATTATGATTTCACCTCTACCACTTCTTCGATCATTTCTCCATCAAGTGTCCAAGTCTTTGCCTGCGTAATTTTTACTTTTACAATTTTTCCAATTGAAGATTTTGGACCTTTAAAATTCACAAGCTTATTTTTACTTGTATAACCAGCTAAAATCTCCGGGTTTTTCTTACTCTCACCCTCTACCAGCACTTCAACAATTTGATCTTGATATGCTAAGTTCTTTTTAGCAGAGATTTCATTTACAACCGCGTTAAGTCGCTGTAAACGATCCTTTTTAACCTCCATTGGAATGTTATCCTCCATCTTTGCAGCAGGAGTTCCCTCACGAGGAGAATAAATAAATGTGTAGGCAGTATCATATTCAACCTCACGATACAGAGATAAAGTTTCTTGAAATTGCTCTTCTGTTTCATTCGGGAAGCCTACGATAATATCTGTTGTAAATGAAGCGTTTGGAATTTTTTCCTTCATTCTCTTTACAAGCTCAAGATATTGTTCACGAGTATATTTTCTTGCCATTAACTTTAAAATCTCAGAACTTCCAGATTGTACAGGAAGATGGATATGTTCCATCAAATTCCCGCCTTTAGCAAGCACATCAATTAGACGGTTATCGAAATCACGAGGATGACTTGTTGTAAAACGGATACGAGGAATATCGATTTTACGAAGCTCGTCCATTAGGTCACCTAATCCATACTTCATATCAGTGAAGTCTTTTCCATAAGCATTTACATTTTGCCCAAGAAGCGTAATTTCTTGATATCCGTTTCGAGCTAAGTGGCGTACTTCTTCGATAATATCTTCAGGGCGTCTGCTTCTCTCTTTTCCACGAGTATACGGCACAATACAATACGTACAGAACTTGTCACACCCATACATAATGTTAACCCACGCTTTAATACTACCTTTTCTTACTCTTGGGAGATTTTCGATTACATCTCCCTCTTTGGACCATACTTCTACCACCATTTCCTTGCTGAACATTGCTTCTTTCACAATTTGTGGTAAACGGTGAATATTATGTGTACCAAAAATCATATCAATAAATGGATGCTTTTGAAGAATACGATTTACAACCGATTCTTCTTGCGACATACAGCCACAAACACCGATTAAAAGATCAGGATTTCTTAACTTAAGCGGTTTTAAATGTCCAATCTCTCCGAACACTTTATTCTCCGCATTTTCACGAATCGCACAGGTATTAAGCAGAATGATATCAGCATTTTCTGTTTGTTCAGTAGGTTCATATCCTAGCTGCATTAAAATACCAGCCATGACTTCTGTATCATGCTCATTCATTTGACAACCAAAAGTTCTAATGTAGAATTTCTTCCCTTTTCCAACCCCGATTAGTTCTTCTGGGATGATAAAATCACGATGAATTGAAATTTCTTCTTTTCCACGTTTTTTTGCATCCTTTAAGGAAGGGGCTTGATAAACCGTTTGAAAAAACTGACTATAATCCTTTTCGGATTTTTTGTCCGCTGGATTAATTTGTTCAGTTTCTAGACGCTGTTTTTCATTCATTTTTATTCTCCTTTCTTCTTAAGAACTACACACATTATAGTAGTATATAATCTATCATTAAATTAAACAATGACTTGCATCACACTAGTAAATCAATATAAAGAACGAACAATTCATTTTACCACTGTTTAAATTACTAGTAAAGGAGGGGCATAACTAATAAAAACCCCTTTAGCTAAATGGCCAAAAGGGTTATTTCACGGATATTACATAAATTCTGCAACAAGTTTATTAAACTTATCTTCGCTTAAGTCTAGGTCAGCATGCACCAATGGAGCCTCACTATAACCATGAACTAGTTCTTGGTATGACTTTTGATCTTTG
>JBEQAC010000197.1:0-6326 GCA_041640535.1 Bacillaceae bacterium | reverse complement strand
GCGCCTAAAAAGATATTAATTTTCCCAATAAACCCGGCTGTACCTGGAATCCCCGCTAAAGACAGAATCAAGATCCCCATCATGATCGCAGTAAACGGTGATCTACGGTAAAGACCAGCAAATTGAGTAATATCACTAGACCCATTTTTAGAAGAAACCACTTGAAGAATCGCAAAGATCCCGATGTTCATAAATAGGTAAGCCATTAGGTAAAACCAAATCGCATTAAACATAAAGTATGAAAGTGTCGCAAATGCAACTAAGATATACCCTGCATGGGCGATACTTGAGTACGCAAGTAGACGCTTCACATTTCGTTGTCTTAATGCAACTGTATTTCCGATAATCATCGTTGCAGCTGCTAGGAAGCCAAAGTAATCCTGCATCCGATAAATAAAGCTTGGTGATGCTGGATCACCAGACGGTACGTTCACAAATATCGTCACCATTAAACGGATTAAGATGACAAATCCAGCCGTTTTGGAAACCACACTTAAAAATGCGGCAACAGGGGTTGGTGCCCCTTGATAGACATCTGGCGCCCACATGTGAAATGGAGCAGATGCTAATTTAAATGAAATCCCAACAAAGACCATTAATAATGCGACCCCAACAATAAAGATCAAATTCGTATCTTGTAAATGGCTGAAGAGCATTAAGATTTCACGTAAATTGGTTGTACCCGTTAACCCATATACATAGCTTAATCCGAATAATAAAATCGCAGTTGAAATTGCCCCATTGATGACATATTTCATCGCTGATTCATTCGAAAGCTTATTTTTCTTTCTTAATCCAGCAAGAATATAGGATGAGATTGAAAGAAGCTCAAGTCCTACAAAAATCGTAATAATATCTCCACTTGATGCCATCATCATCGCACCTAATAGCGCTGTTAAAAAGAGATAATAAAACTCACCTCGGTACTCCATGCCTTCTTTTGGTTTATAATCCATGGCAAGTAAGAGAACCATCCCTGCTCCGAATAAAAGAAGGAGCTTAAATGCAATCGCAAAGGAATCTAAGCGAAAGGTATCATATAAAATCGTCGTTACGTCATTTCCAATCATCCCTACTAAAGAGATGATGGCTAAGACGATTCCTCCAATTCCGATCCACGCTAGAGGCTTACGATCCTTGTCCTTCCCCATAAATAAATCAATAAGTGATAGAAGGGTCGCGACCCCAAGAATAATAAATTCTGGTAGCATGGCTCCCCATTGATAGCTTAAAAACGTTTCGAGATCCATATGCTTACCCTCCTATCCCTAGTACGATTTTTTCTAACACTAGTTGAAGTGGTTGTGTAAGGACGTTTGGATACACTCCGATTAACACTATGAACCCTAAAAGAACGATAACAGGTACCATTTCAACTGCACGAATATCAACGACGTTTTCATAGCTTGTATTTGCTTTTCCATAAGTTACATTTAACACAGCTCTGAGCAGGTACACGGCGGTCATAATGATCCCAAGCGTCCCCACTGCAGCTAAGACTGGCATCGTTTGGAATAGCCCTAAAAACGCCATAAATTCACTCACAAACCCAGACATTCCTGGAAGTCCTAATGAAGCAAGAGCACCTGCTAGTAAAAATCCTGCGGTTAGCGGCATCACCTTTGCTAAGCCGCCAAGCTTTTTAATTTGCGATGTACCCACACGCTCATATAAGACGCCAATCAAGAAGAACAACAGCGCCGAGATCAATCCATGAGACACCACCTGGAAGATCGCTCCTTGGATTCCTGCCTCGTTTAATGCTCCCAGTCCGATTAAAACAATCCCCATATGGGAAATACTAGAGTAAGCTAACACCATTTTAAAATCAGTTTGGATAAATGCTAAGAATGCTCCGTATAAAAGATTGATCACTCCTAAAAGAGCAATAATCCAAGCAAGTGATGCAAACTCATTTGGGAAAAATCCTACCCCGAACCGAATAAGACCAAATGCTCCAATCTTTAATAAGATTCCCGAATGAAGCATAACAATTGCTGGTGGTGCTTGAACGTGAACATTCAGCATCCATGTATGCAACGGGAAAATCGGAAGTTTAATTCCAAAGGCGATCAGTAAAGCAAGTAAAAGCCCAAAACGAAGATTACTTGAAATTTCACCTGTCGGAACCGTTCCACTTGGGCTTGCTAACAAACTCGTAAGTGCTTGAATGTTTGTCGTGCCTGTCTTTGCCCAAAGCACCATAATGACGACAAGCAAAAAGGCTGAGCCGATTCCGTTAAAGATTAAAAAGCGAAAAGCCGCTTTTTCCTTTTCAAAATACCCCCATTTTCCAATCAAGAAGAACATCGTTACTAAGGTAATCTCAAAGAAAAGGAAGAACAAAACTAAGTTTTCTGCAACAAATACCCCTAGCATTCCAATTTCAAGCAGCAGGAAAAGGATAAAATAGCCCTTCCACTCTTTTTTAATATGAATCGATGCAATCGCAGCTAAGCTTGAAATCACGGTTGTCAGAATAACCATTACAAGTGATAAGCCACTAAGCCCTAATTCATAGTCAATTGAAAAGGGTTGCCCTTTCCCTAAAATCCCAAACCAAGCAACCTTCTCAGAAAAATTAGCTAGATTTGTTCCTGAAGCAAAGTGACGATACAGGACAAGTGAAATTAATAAAGACGGCAATGTTGCCAAGAACCCCACCAATTTCAGTGTTTGTTCCTGTGTTTTCGAAAGAAAAGCTAATAGAATGACACCTATAATAGGGGAGAACACTAATAATGATAATAAATATGATTCATTCATCGTAAGTACCCCCCTGTTAATGCAAAGATCACAATCAGTAAGGCTAAGCCAAGAAATGCAAATGACCCATATACTTGAACTTGACCTGTTTGAAGCTTAGATCCATATTTCCCAATGGCTCTTGTTGCCCCCGCAATTCCTTTTACAGCTCCGACAACAAGGAACTCATCAATATACTTCAAGAATAAGCTAACCACATTGGTCGCATAGACGATTGTCCGTTTATAGAGTTGATCCACATAATATTTATTGTAGACAATACTATATAAAATTGGTGCATTAGACGTTAACCAGTCTCTTGCGATCGATTTTTTACTATACATCAAGTACGCTAATAGGATTCCAAGTACGGATACAAGCGTTGCGACAATCATAATCCAGAGTGGGCCTTCCACATGACCATGTCCATACGCGTGTGTTCCTTCTGTTAACCAATCTCCTAAGAATGTGCCAAACCAAGGTGTATTCACATAACCCGCTACCACGGCTAAAACACCTAGAATAATCATAGGAATTGTCATGACACTTGGTGATTCATGAGCATACTTCGTTTCACCGCGAGATTCACCCGTAAATACCAAGAAGAACAAACGGAACATATAGAAAGCGGTAAAGAATGCCGCAATCATGGCTAGCCAGAACAAGCCATAGTTTCCATGTACCCAAGTGACGACAAGAATTTCTTCTTTACTAAAAAATCCTGAAAATAGTGGAACACCGCTAATCGCAAGGGTTCCAATTAAAAACAATGGACCCGTTACTTTTAACTTTTTCCATAATCCGCCCATTTCCTCAATATTCTGAGTGTGTACGGCATGAATCACACTCCCCGCTGCTAAGAACAGGAGGGCTTTGAAAAACGCATGTGTCATAAGGTGGAACACACCCGCTACATACCCTGCAGAACCGAGTGCCAGCATCATGAATCCAAGCTGACTGACCGTTGAATAAGCAAGCACACGTTTAATATCACGTTGCACAAGACCAATGCTAGCTGCAAAGATCGCTGTAAAGCCTCCAACGACAGCCACTGTCATCAACGCAGCTTCACTCGCCGCAAATAGTGGGAACGTTGTCGCCACTAAATACACCCCAGCCGCAACCATTGTTGCAGCATGGATTAAAGCTGAAACAGGTGTTGGACCTTCCATCGCATCTGGTAACCATGTATGTAATGGAAATTGACCCGATTTCCCAATGGCCCCTACGAAAATAAGAATGGCCGTTAGCGTAATCATCCCCGTTGAGATGGTCCCTTCTTCAACCGCTTGGAAAATTTGTGCATATTCAAAGCTTCCAACCTGCCAGAACAGGAGAATCATCCCAATAAATAATCCGACATCTCCGATACGCGTCATAATAAACGCTTTTTTCGCAGCTGCACGTGCTTCTTCTTTATAAAAATAAAAACCGATTAGTAAAAACGAACCTACACCTACAAGCTCCCAGAAAATATACGTTTGCAGGAGGTTTGGTGAAATGACTAATCCTAGCATTGCAAATGTAAATAACCCAAGGTAAGCATAAAAGACACTGAAGCGCTCATCACCATGCATATATCCAATTGAATACATATGTACAAGAAAGCTGACAAGCGATACTATCACTAGCATAAGTGCATTTAATTGATTTACCTCAAAACCCGCCGTTAGCTGAAAATCTCCAATTGATAACCATGTACCCTCAAATTTATATGTCGGGTTTGCAAATCGATCAAACAAAACCAACAACGAAAAAACGAATGAAGCTAAAGTCAGTATAATTCCAACGGAGGCACTATATTGCTTTAGTCGTTTACCGAAAATAAGAAGGACAATAAAAGAGATTAACGGGAAAAGCGGTATCAGCCATGCATTTTCCATCATCGTATCACAATCCCCTTCTTTTAAATGTCAGAGGTCGGAAGTAAAATAAACCTTCCAGCAACCAATTTTTTTAATTTTTCATCGCATCCATCTCATCTACATTGACTGTTTTGCGGTTACGATAAAGTGCAATTAAGATGGCGATTCCAACTGCGACTTCAGCAGCTGCAATGGTAATCACGAATAGGGCAAAAATTTGACCTGTAATACCAGGGCTCACCCCATATTTGCTAAAAGCAACAAGATTGATATTGACCGCATTTAGCATTAATTCAATTGAGATCAACACAATGATCGTATTCCGTTTGGAAAGTGCACCGTATAATCCGATGCAAAATAAGATTAATGCTAAGGTGAGATAGGCAGATAATGGAACTGAACTCATTCCTCCTTCGCCTCCTCTTCATCATCCTTTTTCGCTAACACAATCGCTCCAATTAGCGCGACAAGTAACACAACGGACGTAAGCTCAAATGGAATCACAAACTTCGAGTAAAGCTCAATTCCAATTTGTTCCGTATTATTAATGTGTAACGTCGTTTCCTTCACTCCGAAATCTAAATTGTTAATTCCAAAAAACATCACGACCCCAAAGCCAATTACCCCAAGTAAGACGAGAATCTTCCTCGTTATGCTAATTTTTTGTTCACTTGTATCATTATGTCTCGTTAACATGATCCCAAATAGCATAATGATGGTAATTGCTCCCGAATAGATGAGCACTTGTACGGCTGCAACAAATTCAGCATGGAGCATGACGTAGATCCCTGCGATACTTAAAAATGTAAACACGAGCGCAACCACCATATGAACAACCTTATCAAGATTGATCATAAAGGTCGCTCCTCCTATCGCAATAATGGCTAGAGCAATAAAGGCAATAAACTCTCCACTCAAACTCACGCTTTATTCTCCTTCCGTAAGTTTGTATCGTTCTCATCGAGCCACTCTAGGTTTTTAAACAATTCATCACGGCTATATTCAGCTAGTTCAAAATTATTTGTCATGATGATGGCTTCTGTTGGACACACCTCTGTGCATAGGTCACATAAGATGCAAATTTCAAAGTTTATATCGTATGTGTCAATAATCTTCCCTTTTTTCGTTGGGTCCGGGTGCTTCTTCCCCGTTAACTGAATACAGTCGGTTGGACAGATATTGGCACATTGATTACATACAATACATTTTTCCGGATAAAACTTCTGTATTCCACGAAATCGGTCTGGCAGTGGCAGTGGTTCATTCGGATAATCATAAGTTACTTTCTTCTTTGTTAATTGATTAAGGGTATATTTTAAACCTTTTGCTAAGCCACGCATATGAATGTCACCCCTCTGTTTTTATTTTCACGCTTTACCTAAAAAATAGCTCTTTAATAATGGCTGTAATGAAAATATTCGCTAATGCTACAGGTAATAATACTTTCCAACCAAATTCCATTAACTGATCTGCTCTGATACGAGGGAAAGTAACCCTGAACCAAATTAGAACAAAGACGACTGCACTAAATTTAAGCGCAAACCATACCGCTCCTGGAATAAAGTCTAAGAACGCAATTGGATGCCATCCACCTAAGAATAAAACCGTGGTTAATCCAGCCATTGCAAAGAAATACACATACTCCGCTAGCATGAAAAATGCCCATCTAAACCCTGAGTACTCGACGTGAAAACCTGCAACAAGCTCTGATTCTGC
>JBEQAC010000196.1:0-6421 GCA_041640535.1 Bacillaceae bacterium | reverse complement strand
TTCTAAGAAGAGGAAGGAATGCAAAAAGTGGAACAGTTCCAAAAAACACGGATGTTCAAACCTATCGCTACAGTACTTCAATTGAAGCTTTAATAGGATATCATTTTTTATTACAGAATAAAGAACGGCTAGAAGAAATTGTATCAGCTTCATTTGAATATATTGATCATTTATAGGATAAGAAAGGAGGAGTTTCGATGGCAACTGATTACACGATCGGAAGAAACCCAGTAATTGAAGCATTAAAGTCTGAAAGAGAAATTAATAAAATATGGATTGCGGAAGGATCTCAAAAAGGTTCGATGAGTCAAGTGATAAACCTAGCAAAAGAAAAAGGGATTTTGGTTCAAATTGTGCCAAAAAAGAAAATTGATCAGATGGTGGAAGGTAATCACCAAGGAGTGATTGCACAAGTTGCAGCCTATGAATATGCTGAAGTAGATGATTTTTTTAAATTAGCGAATGAACGAGCCGAACAACCACTCATTTTGATTTTAGATGAGATAGAGGATCCTCATAATTTGGGTTCAATCTTAAGGACTGCGGATGCGGTAGGGGCTCATGGTGTGATTATACCAAAGCGCAGAGCGGTAGGGTTGACTTCAACAGTGGCAAAAGCATCAACAGGAGCGATTGAATATATTCCCGTTGCCCGTGTGACGAATCTTGCTCGAACAATTGATGAACTTAAAGAACGCGGGATATGGGTTGCAGGAACTGACGCTTCAGGCAAGGAAGATTATCGCAATATTGATGGAAGTCTTCCCTTAGCATTAGTCATCGGTAGTGAAGGAAAAGGAATTGGGAGACTGATTAGGGATAAATGTGATTTTTTATTTCGTCTTCCAATGAGAGGAAAGGTTACATCGTTGAATGCATCTGTTGCAGCTAGTCTCTTAATGTATGAGGTATTTAGGAAACGCAACCCACTAGGTGACTAGAAATGGATATCCTAATTGTTGATGGTTATAACATCATTGGTGCTTGGCCAGAATTGAGAAAACTAAAAAATATCGACTTTGACGAAGCTCGAAAGAAATTAGTAGAAAAAATGGCTGAGTACCAGGCTTACACTGGTTATCAGGTTATGATTGTGTTTGATGCTCACCTCAAAAAGGGGACGGAGAAAAAGAGTAAAAATCATATGGTTGAGGTGATTTTTACAAGAGAAAATGAAACTGCAGATGAACGAATTGAAAAGCTAGCAAAGGAACTTAATAATATCCGTACACAAATCCATGTTGCAACCTCAGATTATACTGAACAGTGGGCAATCTTTGGACAAGGTGCTTTAAGAAAATCAGCTAGGGAACTTTTAATTGAAATGAATGTCATAGAGCAAAGTATCGAAAAGAAAGTGAAGAAAACCTATCAAAAAAAGAGCTCTTCAAAGATTCCTCTCACTGACGAAGTGGCAGAAATTTTCGAAAAATGGCGCCGAGGAGAGAAGTGACCGGTTGACGCTGGGAAAAATTGTCCTGTATAATATTTTTATCTAGCAAGTGCGGTCGGGGGGATCGACGTGAGTACTAACTTCAAAGGAAAAGTCAACATAGCGTTTGAACAATTAGAAGATGAAGAAGTAGTAGAATTAGTTCATGCAGGTGAAAGTGATGCACTCGATTACCTAATAAATAAGTATAAAAACTTTGTTCGTGCAAAGGCGCGTTCCTATTTTTTAATTGGTGCAGACCGAGAGGATATAGTCCAAGAAGGGATGATTGGGCTTTATAAAGCAATTAGGGATTTTAAAGAGGACAAGCTTACTTCTTTCAAAGCCTTTGCAGAGCTCTGTATTACACGGCAGATTATTACAGCTATTAAAACAGCGACTAGACAAAAACATATCCCATTGAATTCTTATGTATCGCTAGATAAGCCAATATATGATGAAGAATCGGATCGTACCTTAATGGATGTCATTTCAGGAGCTAAGGTAATGGATCCAGAGGAACTTATTATTAATCAAGAGAAATTTGATGATATTGAAGTGAAAATGGCAGAACTTTTAAGTGATTTAGAGAGGAAAGTTTTGGCATTATATCTTGATGGACGATCTTATCAAGAAATATCTGAGGATTTAAATCGACATGTAAAATCGATTGATAATGCATTACAACGGGTAAAAAGAAAACTAGAACGATATTTGGAAATCCGGGAAATAAGTTTGTGAATGTAAAGGACAAGCTTGAAAGTAAGCGTTTTACAGAGTATTGACACTCGAACAAGCCTATGTTACATTTTTAAAGAAAAATAGCGCAATTATTATATTTTATTTTTATTATAACGGTATAAATGGAAGGTGCTAAATGCGTAAAAAAGTGATTTTGGCATGTGCAGAATGTGGTAGTCGTAATTATTCCACGATGAAAAACAATCAAAATGCAGCAGAGCGCCTGGAAATAAATAAATTCTGTAAAGCTTGTAATGTTCACACTGTTCACCGTGAAACGAAATAAGTCTTTCCTAAAATTATCGGAGGTAACTATAGATGCAGCGTATTATTGGATTTTTTCGAAGTGTTGCCCGTGAAATGAAAAAAGTGAGCTGGCCTAAAAGAAAAGAATTAACACGTTATACGATTATTGTTTTAACAACAATCACGTTCGTTACAGTATTCTTTGCACTTATTGATACTGGCATATCTAAAATTATTCGTTTGGTACTTGAATAAGTTATCACATGTCATGGTATAATGATTGATAAATAAGGTAGTCAGCAAAAGCCCGGTAACGGGTTTTTTTAATTGCTTTAAAACCCAAAATATTAGGTATGGGGAGGGAAGGACGATAAACGTCCTAGTGAATGGAAAAAAATTGGTATGTAGTACATACGTATTCTGGTTATGAAAATAAGGTGAAAGCGAACCTTGAAAAACGTGTTGAATCAATGGCGATGCAGGATAAGATTTTCCGTGTTGTTGTTCCGGAGGAAGAAGAAACTGAAATTAAAAATGGTAAAAAGAAGGTTGTAAAACGAAAAGTTTTCCCTGGTTATGTGTTAGTGGAAATCATTATGACGGATGATTCTTGGTACGTGGTTCGAAATACGCCAGGAGTAACTGGCTTTGTTGGTTCAGCCGGTTCTGGCTCCAAGCCAACTCCGTTATTACCAGAAGAAGTGGTAGTCTTACTTAAGAGAATGGGTGTTGATGAAAAACCTGTTGAAGTGGACTTTGAATTAAAAGAAACGGTTAGAGTCAAAGAAGGTCCATTTGCAAACTTTACCGGTGCGATTGAAGATATCGACCTAGATAAGCATAAGGTGAAGGTTCATGTAAATATGTTTGGTCGTGAAACACCAGTAGAACTAGATTTTTCACAAATTGAGAAATTATAAACTGTCTGTTTAATAGCTTCTAAAAAATTTTGAGAAAAAACTTGAAATCTATTTTAGAAAGTGATAAAATTTCAAAGGTCAGTATGTCTAAAAGACATGACCAAGACATGTAAGGATAATAAAAATTATCTTTATATAAAGAGATGAGTGGGAGGGAAAACCCCTATTACCACATCACGGACTTTAAGGAGGTGTGTACCGTGGCTAAAAAAGTAATTAAAATGGTTAAATTACAAATTCCTGCTGGAAAAGCTAACCCAGCGCCACCAGTTGGACCAGCACTAGGTCAAGCAGGTGTTAATATCATGGGATTTTGTAAGGAATTTAACGCACGTACAGCTGAGCAAGCTGGATTGATCATCCCTGTTGAAATCACGGTATTTGAAGACCGTTCATTTACATTTATTACGAAAACTCCACCTGCTGCAGTTCTTCTTAAGAAGGCAGCTGGAATCGAGTCAGGTTCTGGTGAACCAAACCGTAATAAAGTAGCGACAGTTAAGCGTGACAAAGTACGCGAAATCGCAGAAACAAAAATGCCTGACTTAAATGCGGCAAGTGTTGAATCTGCAATGCGTATGGTTGAAGGAACTGCACGCAGCATGGGTATTGTTATCGAAGACTAATACCGTGTGTATGTCTTTTGTTTTGGGGGTTGCGTTACAAGGTCTCTTTCCTGTTCGCAACCTTTATTCGTGGGAGGTAAATCCGTTAAAACCACATTCGAGGAGGAAATATCATGGCAAAAAGAGGTAAAAAGTACGTTGAAGCTGCTAAATTAGTAGATCGTACAAAAGTTTATTCAGTTGCAGAAGCGGTTGAATTAGTAAAAAAAACAAATACAGCTAAATTTGATGCTACTGTTGAAGTTGCATTCCGTTTAGGTGTTGACCCTAAGAAAGCTGACCAACAAATCCGTGGAGCGGTTGTTCTTCCAAACGGAACTGGTAAAACACAACGTGTATTAGTATTTGCTAAGGGTGAAAAAGCGAAAGAAGCAGAAGCTGCTGGAGCTGATTATGTAGGAGATAGCGACTTCATCACAAAAATCCAACAAGGTTGGTTTGATTTTGATGTAATCGTAGCAACTCCTGACATGATGGGTGAAGTAGGGAAACTTGGTCGTGTATTAGGACCTAAAGGTTTAATGCCTAACCCGAAAACTGGAACAGTTACATTTGATGTAGATAAAGCGATTAAAGAAATCAAAGCTGGTAAAGTAGAATACCGCGTCGATAAAGCTGGTAACATCCATGTTCCAATTGGAAAAATTTCTTTTGAAGATCAAAAATTAGTAGAGAACTTCTCAACAATTTATGAGACTATGTTAAAAGTTAAGCCAGCTGCGGCAAAAGGAACTTATGTGAAGAATGTTGCTGTTTCTTCAACAATGGGACCAGGTGTTAAAGTAGATCCTTCTACTTTCGTTGCTACAAAATAATGGAAGTTGACTTTTAGTCATCGTTTAACTATAATAAATTTTGTTGTTAAAAAATAAATATCATGTTTACCGTAGACAGTAGGTGCTGATGATCAGCTTAATTTCCTACCGAGGTGTAGTATTCAAACATTCTCTTAATGTGTGAAATTGCTATATATACCTCTACGTCTACAAGGCGTAGAGGTTTTTTAATACTTTTACACCTAAACGGTTATAATGTGAATGAATTTCTACAGGAGGTGTAAGGATGAGCAGTGCAGTAGAACAAAAGAAACAAATCGTAACTGATATTACAACTAAGTTCCGTGAAAGTAAATCAACGATCGTTGTTGACTACCGTGGACTAACTGTAGCTGAAGTTACTGAACTTCGTAAACAACTTCGTGAAGCAGGCATTGAGTTTAAAGTATTTAAAAACACTTTAAGTCGTCGTGCTGCAGAAGCTGCTGAATTAGCAGGTCTTAACGATGCATTAACTGGTCCAAACGCAATCGCGTTCAGTAATGAAGATGTTGTAGCTCCAGCGAAAATTCTTAATGATTTCGCTAAAAAGCATGAAGCATTAGAAATTAAAGCTGGTGTAATCGAAGGGAACATCGCAACTGTAGAAGAAGTAAAAGCTCTTGCAGAACTTCCATCACGCGAAGGTTTACTTTCTATGTTGCTTAGCGTACTTCAAGCTCCAATTCGCAACCTTGCTCTTGCTACAAAAGCAGTTGCTGAGCAAAAAGAAGAACAAGGCGCTTAATTTTAGAAAAACAAACATTTACGAAAACTATATAGGATATTATTAAGGAGGAAACTTAAAATGACTCAAGAACAAATCATTGAAGCAGTTAAAAATATGACTGTTTTAGAACTTAATGACTTAGTAAAAGCAATCGAAGAAGAATTTGGTGTAACTGCTGCTGCTCCTGTAGCTGTTGTTGCTGGTGGTGGAGAAGCTGCTGCTGAGCAAACTGAATTTGATGTAGTACTTGCTAGCGCTGGTGCACAAAAAATCAAGGTTATCAAAGTTGTTCGTGAACTTACTGGTCTTGGCCTAAAAGAAGCTAAAGAATTAGTAGACAACGCTCCAAAATCACTTAAAGAAGGCGTTTCTAAAGAAGAAGCTGAAGAAATCAAAGCTAAACTTGAAGAAGTTGGAGCTGGCGTAGAAGTTAAGTAATATTGCATGTAAGAAAGCTCGCTGTAAATGCGAGCTTTTTTTACCTGTAAAAATAGTGCCCTACAACTTAATCCACGATCAAAACATCCAAATAATTTATAGTAAACTCCTTTAAAAATTGATGAAATAAACGTTAAAAACAAAGACTACATAGTAAGATTCATTTTTATTATTAAAACCATAATTGTGTGAAGGGCTTCTTGTTGAAGGAGGTACATACGTTGAGTGATCATTATTTTACAAGTAATCCATCTGTAAATAGTAAACCGTTGCGATGGTCATTTCCATTGAATAACCATACCTTGCAATTTACTAGTGATAGTGGTGTCTTTTCAAAAAAGGAAGTAGATTTTGGCTCAAGATTACTAATTGAGTCCTTTCGATTACCAGAAGTTGATGGTCGTGTTTTGGATGTTGGTTGTGGCTATGGTCCGATTGGATTAGCGATAGCAAAATCGCACCCATCAAGATTT
>JBEQAC010000195.1:0-6429 GCA_041640535.1 Bacillaceae bacterium | reverse complement strand
GCTACATCAATAATTTCTGGTTCTTTTGCTGCATTTTCAATGATGGTTTGACCTTTTGCACGAACGGCAGCAAGCATAATGTTAATGGTAGCACCTACGCTTACTACGTCTAAATAGATTCGTGCTCCACGTAATTCATCCGCACGTAAATAGATCGCACCTTGTTCATTTGTAATTTTTGCACCTAGTGCTTCAAACCCTTTTATATGTTGATCAATGGGTCTAGGACCAAGATGACACCCGCCTGGTAAGCCGATGACAGCCTTTTTAAAACGTCCTAGCATTGCCCCCATTAAGTAATAGGAAGCGCGTAGCTTTTTTACCTTCCCGTTTGGTAAAGGCATGGATACGATATTCGATGGGTCAATGAAAACCTCATCTTTATGTAACGATACTGTGCCACCTATCTCTTCAATTAAATCGCTTAATATTTGAACATCTGATATGTTTGGCAATCCATCGATAATGACTGGTGATTCTGCTAATATAGTGGCAGGAATTAATGCTACTGCACTATTTTTTGCACCGCTTATACGAACTGAACCTTTTAATGGATAGCCTCCTGCAATTTTCAGTTTTTCCATTTTAGTCTCCCTTCTAGCGAAGATGACCTTACTCTTCACGCGGATGGAATGTTTTTCCAGTTGATGTTTGTAAATGTGTACAAGTGTTATTCTTTAGTTTACCACGAAAAAACAGAAATCATGAACGGTTTTTTACCAAAAAAATGAAAACAATTTGTGGAAATAAGGTATGTTGATTTGCACTCCAGGTGTGTGCTTTCCGCAGGGCAGGCGATGAGCCTCCTCGTGCCTTTGATGTCTCATCCTTCCTGCAATCCAATCAAGTGAGCTCATCTAGTTCGTTTAAAAAAACAACAATCTTTTAGAAAGTAGCCTATGAATAAGAACCACAATATAAATAGTATCATGTTGGGTTCTTTTTCATTCAATTATTTTCATTTTCTTTAGTATCATCATACCCATTACGTTAACAACTTTAACCTAATTTCTGAAACATATACATAAAAAAGTTTCATGTTTAAAAATCTTAGTAGTAAATTTTTTCGTTCTACACTTGTTTTTTCTGGGGGAGTTGATTTCATTAAAAAAACCGCCAAGCACGTATTAAACATTAGGCGGTTTCTTTATCTATCTATTTGTCGAGTGATTATAATAAAAGTTTCAGTTTTTCAAAAGAAAATTATGCTTTTTGAGAAGAACCAAATTCACGCATTTTTCCTTTTACTGTTTCTTTAATTGTTTCACGAGCTGGTCCAAGATATTTACGTGGATCATACTCTTCTGGTTTTGCAGCTAATACTTCGCGAACAGTTTTAGCAGAAGCAATTTGGTTTTCTGTATTTACGTTGATTTTTGCAGTTCCAAAAGAAATTGCTTTTTGGATATCTTTTGTAGGAATTCCAGTACCACCGTGTAATACAAGTGGAAGACCAGTTGCTTGTCCGATTTCTTCCATTTCTTTGAATCCTAGGTTTGGTTCACCTTTGTATGGACCATGAACAGAACCTAATGCAGGAGCTAAGCAGTCAATTCCTGTGCGCTCTACAAGTTCTTGGCACTCTTTAGGATCAGCATAGATAACACCTTCAGCTACCACATCATCTTCTTGACCTCCAACAACACCTAGTTCTGCTTCAACAGAAACTCCGTGGTAGTGAGCAAGTTCTACTACTTTAGAAGTAGTTGCAACGTTTTCCTCAAATGGATCATGTGAAGCATCAATCATAACTGAAGTAAATCCAGCATGAATTGCTTTTGCACATGATTCAAAGCTTGAACCATGATCTAAGTGGATTGCTACTGGTACTGTTACTTTATAATCTTCCATTAATCCTTTTACGATAGAAACAACTGTTTTGAATCCGCCCATGTAACGAGCTGCACCTTCAGAAACACCTAAGATTACTGGTGAATTTTCTTCTTGTGCTGCTTGTAGGATCGCTTGAGTAAATTCAAGGTTATTTAAGTTAAACTGTCCAACTGCATATCCTTCTGCTTTTGCTTTAATAAGCATGTCTGTCATAGAAACTAAAGGCATACTAATATCCTCCCTAATGTACCGTTTTACAACTATTCATTCTGCTTTATCTCATTCATCATTAGATTTTCCAAAGGAAAAAAATATATGTAAAAATGTATAACTCAATAAAATTTGGAATGACGATCTGTCGACGCTTTTCGATAAATTATTTGAATAGCTGCTTTCACAGTTCTTAGCATAACAACTTCATGTAAAATCTGCAATAGTGGTAATTTTAGGGAAAATATCATGAAGCGTTTTCATTGTTTATACATCAATGTTTTTTTTGTTTGTCATTTTTTCGACAATGTCCTTCAAAATCATTTAAACGCTATTTTGAGCTCATTGGCATATGTTTTTTGACAGCATCACGAATCTCATCAATATCAAAAGGCTTAGCAAAATGGGTAATGGCTCCTAAATCTTTTGCTTCTTGAATCATATCAAGCTCTCCATATGCGGTCATAATAATTACCTGAATGTCCACGTCAATGGCTTTTAGTCTCTTTAAAATTTCAATACCGTCCATTCCAGGAATCTTCATATCAAGCAGGACTAAATCTGGAGAATGTTTTGTTACGATATCAATTGCTTGAACCCCATTTGCTGCTTGGAAGGTTTTATAGCCTTCTTTTTGAAATACCTCATTTAATAAAATTCTAATCCCATACTGATCATCAACGATTAAGATTTTTTCTTCCATATTCTTACACCTCTATATATTATTTGTTTTTTTAACGTTAGTCACAAACTAAGTAATTCTATTTTTTTTATGAGTATTCCTTTTTTTAAAAGACATTTCTTATCGACATTATCCTCTACATTTCGCATTATGTCATCAATAAGTTATAATTGAGCGTATAGACCTATATTAAAGGAGTTTTTTATAGATGATGAAGATTTTTTCAACCCAGCTACAAGGACTCTTCCAAAAAATCAATGATCAAGAGGAAATGAATATTGAAGATGGTGCAAGACTGCTAGCACAAGCAGCTATTGGACAAGGCAAGATCTATATTCACGGCTTTCATGAACTGGAAGCGGTCGTGATTGAAGCCATTTCTGGAGTGGAGTCGCTCGATTCATGCGAAAGATTGTTTAAGAATGGTAAAATGAACGACGTGACTGAAGGTGACCGGGTGTTGATTATCACTAGATTTTCAACCGATCCTGATGCATTAGAGCTTGTAACCGACCTTAAGGAAAAAGGGATCCAGACAGTTGTCATCTCAGCAATTGTGGATACGGATGAACCTTCCCTTGATGGAAGCGCTGATGTGCATATTGATAGTAAACTGGTAAAGGCACTGATTCCTGATGATGAAGGAAACCGCTATGGATTTCCGTCTATTATGACTGCGTTATTCGCTTATTATGGCCTTTTCTTTACATTAAAGGAAATCATCACAGAATATGAATAAACAAGAAGTTAGGCACATCTCTTGAGAGGTGCCTAACTTTAACTTTTTGTTATCCTAGGATAAAATTTCGGCTAATTTTCCGACCGTAATACCAGCATTATTTAATGCTATTTTTATCCCTCGCGCAAATTCAACCGCATGCTCTCCATCTCCATGAATACAAACGCTATGTGCTTTAATTGAAATGTTTGTTCCTTGTGTGGTTTGAACCTTTCCTTCCTTCACCATCCCAATCACTTGATTTACCGCTTCAACTTTGTCTTTTATTAACGCATTTTTATTGGTTCGAGGTGTTAATGTTCCATCTTCCTGGTATGTTCGGTCTGAAAAAACCTCACTCGCTGTTCTTAAACCTCTCGCTTCTCCTGCCTTGATTAACTCACTTCCAGATAGCCCTAAAAGAATAAGTTCAGGATTGACCATATAAATCGCTCTTGCAATGGCGTTTGCTAGTAAGGGGTTTTTTGCCGCCATATTGTATAATGCTCCATGGGGCTTAACATGCTGTAGGACTCCACCTTCCGCTTTCACAAACGCTTGAAGAGCGCCAATTTGGTAGACAACGATGTCATATACCTCGTCTGGAGTGACATCGATATTTCTTCGACCAAACCCGATTAAGTCCTGAAAGCCAGGATGTGCACCGACTGCCACTTTCTTTTCAAGTGCAAGTGTCACAGTCTTTCTCATCGTTGTTGGATCACCCGCATGAAAGCCACATGCAATATTCGCCGATGTGACATAATCGAGAATTTCATCATCGCGCCCCATTTTATAGGGACCATAGCTTTCTCCTAAATCACAATTTAAATCAATTTGAAACACGTTACTCTCCCCTTTTTATCTTTAAATTAATCGCTTGTTTTAGCTCATTCATTTCGCGTTCCTGCCTAAAATATAATTTCTCTGCTTCCTGATGAGATATGTCAATAAAGCTCAACGTATCCCCAGGTTTTGTTTGAGCAATAAGGGGTAAGTCTACTGTGATTATTTGTGCAATTTTTGGATATCCACCTGTTGTTTGTCGGTCTGCTAATAACACAATTGGATTACCATCAGAAGGTACCTGGATCGTTCCAAAGGTAACTGCCTCAGAAATCATGTCCACTTGTTGGTTCATTTGTAAAGAACGCCCTTTTAGTCGGTAGCCCATTCGGTCAGACTGAGTGGTGACCTCAAACTCATGCGTAAAGAAGCGTTTCTGACTTTTCTCTGAAAATAAATGATATTGCCGTCCTTTGATCACTCGGATCACGGGATTTTTCTGATAAGGAGGAAGGGCATAAGCTGAAATTGACCATGCAGTTGACCTTCTTTTTCTCAGCTCTACACGCTTTTTTATCTCCTCGCTTAGCGAACTACTTTTCCCTATTTTTAATAGATCCCCCGCTTGAACAGACCTCCCCATAAACCCACCAAGTCCAGCTCTCAAATATGTAGACCTACTTTCCATGACCTTCTCAACATCAAACCCACCCGCTACGGCAAGATAAGCCCGCAATCCTCTTTTCGCCTGACCAAACCGTAAAACGCTTCCTTTTTTTATTAAAAAAGGTTTCCAACACTCTATTGGCATGTCATCGATCTTAGCATCCAAGTCGGCACCACAAATAGAAATGAGGGTTTCGTTCTCAAATTGGATCTCCGGACCCACCATCGTGATTTCAAGCGTCGCTTCGTTTTCTTGATTTCCTACGAGGATATTCGCTAATCGATGAGCAAAGGAATCCATTGCTCCACTGGCAATAACGCCAAATCGCTGATACCCATATCTCCCTAAATCCTGGATGGTGGTTTGGAGTCCAGGCTTTATGATTTTTAACATTGCTCACTCACCCTTTGTTGATATTCTTCATAAGAGATTGCTGAAAATTTTATTTTATCTCCTGCCCTTAACAAGCTTGGAATGTGTTCATCTGGAAGGAAAAGCTGTAGCGGCGTCCGTCCAATTAGTTGCCATCCGCCCGGTGTTTCTAATGGATAAATACCAGTTTGATTTCCTGCTATTCCGATTGAGCCAGCAGGAATTTTTAGTCTTGGTGAAGCCTTCCGGGGCGTTGCAATTTTGTCCGACATTCCTCCTATATAAGGAAATCCTGGGGCAAATCCAATCATATAAACGAGGTAATCTCCTGACGAATGAATGTCAATGACCTCTTCGGTCGAAAGCTTTGTATGGTTGGCTACTATGTCTAAATCAGGCCCACACTCCCCACCGTAGCACACTGGGATTTCAACTGTACGTGAAGGAGTCGTTTCACCTGCCGTCCATTGTGAGAGAAGGAATTGAAGCTTTTCACATACAAGAGTAAAAGGAGATGCTTTTTGTCCTTCTTGCTTCATGACCATGACTGGATGATAAATTACCGTTACCGTTGTAAAAGAAGGAATGTATTCGATCACCCACTCGGGAGATGCTTGCTCAAAAAAGTTTGCTACTTGTTTTACTTTTTCATGGATGGGAATTGTGATTTCTTCCCCTAACTCAAGGATGACTGCTTGATCTCCAAGGGGGTGGAAGTTAATATTCATTCGAGCCCTCCTTACGTTTTTTTGTTACGTCCATTATACAGAATATTTTATCAAGACGCTTTTTTTAAAAGGCTGTTTTCATAAACTTTGTTGCTAGTTAACGAAGGTATGTTGATTTGCACTCCAGGTGTGTGCTTTCCGCGGGGCAGGTGATGAGCCTCCTCGTGCCTGCGGGGTCTCATCCTTCCTGCAGATCCCGCAGGAGTCACACACCTTCCGTTCCAATCAACTTGGCCCCTCTAATCAAAGTTAATTTGTCTTTTAAAACAGCCTTTTAAAAAAACAAAAAGCCCTACCAGTTAAATACCTGATAGAGCCTAAAGTTTAATTTATAGTTTTTCTGAGTTCAGTAATGATGCTTGGATAAATTCACGGAATAATGGTTGTGGTCGTGTTGGACGCGACGTAAATTCCGGATGAAATTGTGATGCAA
>JBEQAC010000194.1:0-6507 GCA_041640535.1 Bacillaceae bacterium | reverse complement strand
GGAGCTAACGGAGCACCCCAAGGTGGAGCTGGTGGTAAATCAATATCATCATCCCAATCAGGCGATACCGGTGGCTGATACCCTTGTGGTGGAGGAAAAGCTTCAGAGGTAGGACCAAATGGTGGTACTCCTCCAATTTCACCTGGTGTAACTCCAGATACTTCTGGTGCGGTCGGTATGGCACCTGGTGCTCCTGGGAAGACCCCTGGTGCTCCTGGTACTCCTGGTAAAACACCTGGTGCTCCTGGAAACATTCCTGGCGGACAATGAAGTCCGCTTCCCGGTAAAACAGGTGAAACAGGCTTACAATATGGTAATTTTGGCATAGGTTCTTTTGATATAGGGAGTATTGGCATTTTAGGTGGTATATTCTCTAATGGTTCAAGTTCATCTAATGGTGCCATCATATTTGGTAAAACTGGAGGTATATTTTCCTTCATCGGAATGTTTTCCATCATTGGCATCTTAGACTTTGTTGGAGCAATATTCTCCTTCATCGGGATGTTCTCCATCATTGGCATCTTAGGCTTTGTTGGAGCAATATTCTCCTTCATTGGGATGTTCTCCATCATTGGTTTTAATGGTGTCTTCAAAGCAGCAAGATTCTCAAGCTTTGGCATTTTTGGTACGTATGGAGCCTTTGGTGCGGCGATATTTTCTTTTTTAGGTACATCCATAACTGGTAATGCTTTCGGTGAGATATCTTTGTACGGATGCTCAGCCTTCACTTCTTTCTTTGCCATTTCCTTTATTGGACTAAGATAATCTTCCTCCTTCTTTGCCATTTCTTTCACCGGACTCGCAAGATTTGCTTTTACTTCTTTTTTCACATGAACATTCCCACTTGGGATTTTAATCTTCATCCCTGGCATTAGCATGTCTGGATTGCTTAATTGGGAGTTCATCTGTTTTAATTCTTCAAAATCAACGCCATATTTTTTTGATATTTTCCAAAGAGTATCCCCTTTTTGCACAATATGGATTTTCACGTGATTTTTCCCCTCCTGTACATAAGTCTATACATTGTATGTGACGATAGGCAAAATGCCACTATTGTTCATCAAAACTTATGCATCAGTCCAAAAGAATATGATAGCAATCTATATCTCGGCTAAAAATAAAAAATGGGCTCTTATCACAGAAAAAGGCCTAGTACCACCTTCCATAGTTGATATGGATGATACTAGGCCTTTTTCATTATCTTTGTAACATTCTCTCTAAAGCTAGAACCGCATCTTTTGCTATTTCTTCTTCCACAATAATTTGGTTCGTCATCACGTCATTTTCAATATTTTCTAATGTCCATAATAAATGTGGAAGATCGATACGATTCATCGTTAAGCATGGGCACATGTTTTGATTTAATGAAATGATTTCTTTGTCTGGATGTTGATTAATAATTCGTTTTACTAAGTTCATCTCTGTCCCAATCGCCCATTTACTTCCTGCAGGTGCTTTTTCAATTGTATCAATAATGTATTTCGTTGAACCAGCAAAATCAGAAAGAGCAACAACTTCACGTGAACACTCAGGATGTACAATAATACTCATATCAGGCTTCGTTTCTCTTACTTCCTTTATATTATGAACAGTAAAATTCTCATGAACGGAACAGTGTCCCTTCCATAAAATAACTTTTACGTCCTCTATGTTCCCTTCATATTCAAATTCATCACGAATTGGGTTCCAAACCGCCATCTGTTCAAGTGGAATTCCCAAATCAAATGCTGTATTCCTACCTAGATGCTGATCAGGTAAAAATAGAATTCGTTCCTTTTGTGAAAAAGCCCATTTAACCATTTCTTTTGCATTGGAGGATGTTACTGTAGCCCCCCCATTTTTTCCGACGAAGGCTTTAATCGCTGCTGTTGAATTTACATACGTTAATGGAAGGATCGTATCACCTAATGTTTCCATTAACACTTTCCAACAGCGTTCTGTTTGTTCCATATCGGCCATATCGGCCATCGAACAACCTGCACGCATATCTGGTAAGATTACGATTTGCTCATCGTTCGTTAAAATATCAGCAGTCTCTGCCATAAAATGAACACCACAAAACACAATATATTTTGCTTCACTATTTTGTGCAGATACTTGTGCTAGTTGTAGGGAATCACCAGTAGCATCTGCAAATTGAATCACTTCATCCTTTTGATAATGGTGTCCTGGAATAAATAGCTTATTGCCAAATCTTTTTTTTATATTCAAGACTCTCTTTTCCATTTCCTCTTTAGTCAACAGTTTATATGCCTCTGGCATCTGTGTCTCTTTTTTTAGCATTTCTAAAATATTCATTTTATTTCCCCCTCACCCTTTACATTAAAGCTTATATCAAGCGCCTTAACCGAATGTGTTAATGCACCCAATGAAATATAATCAACTCCAGTATTTTGATAAAGTGGAAGTGTTTCAAGAGTAATTCCCCCTGAAGCCTCCGTTTTAATCGATTTAGGGACTAATTCCATAAACTCCTTAATCTCTTCTGGAGAACGATTATCAAACATGATTACATCAGCACCCGCACTAACAGCTTCAAGTACTTGCTCTCGGCTCTCTGTTTCAACTTCAATTTTCACCATATGACCTACCTTCACTCGGACTGCTTCAACAGCATTCGTGATTGATCCAGCAAAAGCGATATGATTATCTTTGATCATCACTGCGTCATATAGACCAAACCGATGGTTATAGCCTCCTCCACAGGTTACTGCATATTTTTCAAGCATTCTTAAGCCTGGTGTTGTCTTCCTAGTATCACAAATTCGCGTGTGATCACTATTTAGTGCACTTACCGCTTTCGCTGTTGCCGTTGCAATCCCACTCATGCGTTGAAGTAAATTCAAAATCACACGCTCCCCGGTTAAAAGCTGCCCCATTGGACCTTTCACCTTGGCAATTATTTCTCCCTTTTCAACTAAATCACCGTCCTTCTTTAAAAGGACCACTTGAATGGAAGAATCTACTAAGTGATATCCACTTTTAATAAGATCTAGACCAGAAAGAACCCCGTTGTCCTTTACCATAAATTGCCCTTCTCCAATTTCCCCATCTGGAAAAATAGAACTGCTAGTAACATCGCCTTCTCCAATATCTTCAATGAAAAACTGTTGCAATAATTGTTGTAGTTTTAACTGATTCATTCTTACTTCACCCCTGATAACGGTAAATTGTATATAGCCATACCTTCTTCTTTTTGTCTTATCACTTTTTTTTGCTGCCATTTCTCATTTGTAAATGGAAAATCACGACGGAAATGTCCTCCTCTGCTTTCCGTCCTTACTAATGCTGATGTAATGATTAACCACGCATTTGTAAGCATATTAATTCTACTTATCTGCTCAGTTGACCTTATTTCATAACGCACTGAAAATTCCTTAGGGGCCATAAATTGTTCAACCCATTCTTTTGCAAACAATAAACCTGATTCACTTCGTTCAATGCCCACATACTTTGTCATCATTTCCTGGATTTCACTTTTATCAGGTAAATTAACATTTAGTTTTCGAGGTGAGGCGTGATGAACTGATAACAATGATGGTTCACTTTGCTTTTGTAAAATATAGTTTGCTAGATTATGACCAAACACAATCCCTTCTAAAAGAGAGTTACTTGCTAACCGATTAGCTCCATGAACACCTGTACAAGCCACTTCACCGATTGCGTATAGTCCCTTAATGGAGGTTTCCCCATTCATATCGGTCATTACTCCACCCATTAAAAAATGCGCACCTGGAGCTACAGGAAGCAGCCCACCATCAATATTTACACCTGCTTCTTGACATATGGATGTAATGGTTGGAAAACGTTCTTTAAAATCTAAAATCATTGATATATCTAAAAATACATCTTTTCCTTCATGTCTTTCTCGTTGAATGGCTCTCGCTACAATGTCTCTAGGCGCTAAGTCTCCTAGTTCATGAACTCCTTGCATAATTTTCTCTCCACTGCTGTTAACCAGGAAGGCACCTTCGCCACGAACGGCTTCAGATACTAGACCATTCCCCCGATTTTCGGTATAAAGCATTGTTGGGTGAAACTGGATAAATTCAAGATCACACAGTTCAGCACCTGCCCGATAGGCCATTGCAATCCCATCACCAATAATCATTGAGTCATTGGAGGAAACCTGATATAAGCTTCCACACCCTCCTGTTGCCAATATCACATGTGAGGCAAAGTAATGCTGAATACAACCAGTACTATTCATTGTGAAAAGCCCTATACAACTTCCATTCTCTACAATCAAATCGAGTGCAAGCTCATTTTCGATAAATGTGACCTTATCTTTTAACCTAGTAAACATAAATTCAACAAGGTTTCTTCCTGTAGCATCCCCACCTGCATGGAGGATTCTTCTTCGATTATGTGCACCTTCTTGCCCAAGATGTAAACTTCCATGATCATCTTGGTCAAACTTCATTCCTTTATGAATCATGTCTTTTATATATCGTGCTCCATCTCGGGTAAGAATTTCTACAGCCTCATGATTATTATGAAAACATCCAGCAACAATTGTATCCTCACTATGATCTTTCCAATGATCTTCACCAGCTATGGCAGCTGCTACCCCTCCCTGTGCAAGCATCGAATTACTTCTCTCTTTAGCTGACTTTGTGATAATAATCACATTTTTATGCTCACAAAGCTGTTCAGCAGCTGTCAATGCTGCCATTCCACTTCCAATAATAACAACATCTGCAAAAGGCATGCTTACGCCTCCTATTTTCATACTGTCTTGACACCTATATTTACACATATCAACTAGAATGACAAGACTTTTTTCTAATTGAGTTTCTGTTAATATTTAATTAAGAACTTTTGACGAGATAAATCACAGACATAAGAGGAGGAGACAAAGTTGATTTATTTAGATTTTGCGGCAACAACTCCAATGAGTACTGAATCATTACACGTATATACCGAAGTTGCAAAAAACATCTACGGAAATTCAAATAGTTTACATGATCTTGGGACAGATGCAAGTACTCTTCTAGAAACCTGTCGGAATGAGATCGCTTCATTACTTAATGGGAAAAAGGAAGGCATCTATTTTACAAGCGGTGGGACTGAATCTAATATACTGGCTTTAGAATCACTCATACAGGGGCATAAAGAAAAAGGAAATCACATTATCACAACAGAGATTGAGCACTCATCCATTCATAATTATTTTCAAACACTAAAAGAAAAGGGCTTTGAAATTACTTACCTATCAGTCAATAATGAGGGAAAAATAAATATCGAAGAACTTCAACATTGTATAAGAGACACAACCATCTTGGCCTCCATTCAGCATGCAAATTCGGAGATAGGTGTCATCCAACCGATGCAAACAATTGGAAAAATCTTATATGAGAATTCAATCTTGTTTCATAGTGATTGTGTTCAGACATTTGGTAAAATTCCTATTGATGTAATTAACATGAAGCTAACAAGTGTATCTATCTCCAGTCACAAAATTTACGGTCCAAAGGGAGTCGGTGCTGTTTACATTGCTCCAAGTATTTCTTGGAGTCCTCTATACCCAAATACAAGCCATGAAAGTGGTTTAAGACCAGGTACAGTAAACGTACCAGGGATTGCTGCTTTCGTTACTGCTGCTCAAACTAGTTGCTCAGTGATGAAAAGTGAGTATGAGAAATTTCAAGGATTAAGAAAGCAATTTATTGAAGGAATCTCTAGCATTCATGATAAAATCGAGGTAATTGAAAGTCTGGAAGAGCAAATACCTCATATTATTGGGCTTCGGTTACACGGAATTGAGGGCCAATATGCGATGCTCGAATTAAATCGCTATGGGATTGCTATTTCAACAGGAAGTGCCTGTAAGGTTGGCCAACAAGCACCAAGCAAAACAATCATGTCGGTTGGAAAATCTACTGAAGAAGCAAAGCAATTCATCCGTTTATCCTTTGGCAAAACGACAACACCAGCACATATAGACCAAGCTGTCTTAGCAATAAAAAAAATAATTGATGATTTTTAATATAAAAAGGATGTGAATGCATGAAAGAAGATAAAAAAATACTAGGTGAGGAACGAAGGAATTTTATCTTAGCTTATCTTAAGGAAAATAAGGAACCGATTACGGGAGCTGATCTTGCATTAAAGACAAATGTCAGCCGACAGGTCATTGTACAGGATATCTCATTATTAAAAGCCAGAAATGAACCGATTATTGCGACAAGCCAAGGATACCTCTATTTAAGTCAGCAAGCACAGGACCAAGTCTATCAGCGTGTCATTGCTTCATTTCATACACCTGAGCAAACCGTAGACGAGCTCTACTTAATGGTCGATAATGGTGTCACAATTAAAGATGTTATTATTGAACACCCTGTCTATGGTGATTTAACCGCATCGATCATGGTTAGCAATCGTAAAGAAGTGGATCAGTTTATTAGCAAAATAACAGCGACTAAAGCTGCTTATTTATCACAGCTTACAGATGGTACCCATTTGCATACATTAGAAGCAGATTCCATTTCCAAGCTTGATGCGGCT